>CALBVQ010000089.1 GCA_937969485.1 uncultured Saprospiraceae bacterium
GGTCTTGGTCAACTTGTTTATACAGACGAAAGTTTTTACTCTAGATATTACTCCAATATGAACTCATATGGCATTCTACATACGGGTCATAAATTCGGTCCATCAATACTTTTTATTCAGTTCGATTCATTAGAATGCTTGCACTTCTTGTTGAATCGTAGCGATAGAATCAGAAAATCGATCTAACGAAATTCAGGAAAAACAGCAGGAGCAAGGGTATCAATGACTAATGATGCTAAAAATGTTAGTTAACTTATGAATTGCTTGCAATCTTATTACATTTTGGCAAAGCTTGAGAAACTAAATCTGCCCAGTTATCAAGACAAAGTTATTCCAAAAAGACTCAATTTCATATCGAATAACAGCAGTTTGTATAATTCCTTCCTGGTGGTTATTTCACCACTCCTCTATACTAGCAAATGCATAATTGCAAGAGACCTAGAACACGGAAGTAGCAAATGGAAGAAATCTACCTCACCAACAGTAGATCAAGCTTTTATGCATCACTTTATAAGGATTATTTCTAAATTTGGAGTGGTACAATGAGATGAAATCATCAAGAAAAGACCGAAACTAAGAATTATGACCAAATTATTTACAACCATATTTCTACTTCTACTATTCACGCATTTGAATAGTCAGGTCTTGTCTGAACAAGAAGCCTACACTTTTGCCTCTAAATTGCATGAAGTCAAAATCTTGTCTGATCGTGGACTAGATTTCATGAGAAATAAAATAGGCGAAAACAATTTTGAAAGAGATAAGAAACCGAATTGGGATAATGGATACATTGAAGTAAATTCAAACCTTTCGACCTCTCAAATATTGATCTTATTACAACAAGCATTCCTGAATGATTACTATTATCGATCGGGAATGGTCGAATACAGTACGGCGGTAAGAAAATTTCAGGAGGACGGAGAACCAATGACAAAGGAAAGGTTGCAAGAATTTGAAGCTAAGCTTGATAGTATAATTCAGAATTCCCCTGGCTTTAAAATTGAAGACAAAATCCAAGATGAAGATAACTTTCCTAACAATTCAATGCGCCTTTCAATCCCCAGCTTCTTACAAGATGCTAATGAGTATGACTTAATCAGCCATCATAGAAGTGTCATGGGTAAAACGTGCAGTAGAACTCTTCGAGAGCTACTTGATATAGGACTCATTAATAAAACAGTATTTAACGAGGTAAATTCAGAAATCAAAAAACATAAACTTCCTTTGGAAGCCTACTTAATTGCATACACCGCGGAACGAGTAATCTTTTATGAAGACTTCAAAGAAAATAAGTCAAAGGAGCTCAATTTCATAAAATCACTTAATGAAAATGGTATTATCTCGGATAGAAACCTTGAATTACTGACAAGCGGAAGCGATACTCTCCTAACGCCTTATGATCTCATAAAATACAGTGAACGTGCAAAAGTTTTCCATGTAAAGGACTATTCGACAGATCCAGCAATTGGTTACAAAGCTATTTTTGAAGAAATAAAATCTATTATTCCAGATTTCGAATTCAGTAGATTTAAGGTAGAAATAGAAGAAGTCAAAGAACAGTGGAGCTCCGATATGATTGAATATGAAGCTACAATCAGTTTAGAAGTAGCTGGAACAAAATATTCTAACACCTTTTTCTATGACTATCAAAAAAGAGATGTTCCTTCAGAACCTACGCTTCTGAAGATCAACAATGACATGCACAAATCGGTCAACAAATATTTAGCTGACCAGAACTCAGATTACAGATTATACTATGCCAATAAAAAAGAAAAAGGCAAAGGAGTCTACGGAGAAAGTGAGTTTGGCCTTATTCTATTAACCGAAAAACAATTCCAGGCGTGGGGTGGTACAAGCTTGAGTTATTTTCTATTTAGAGAAAGTCATGACAATAGGTTCAATTCAAAAAACATTAACAACATTGTAGAGACCTATAAAAAAATTGGCTTATTTAAACACCTAACTGAAGCCGAAATCAATAGTGCAAAAAACTGTGTAAAAACGTCAGAAATCCAAAATTATCAAGATATCCTACTTTGCTTCCCTAAAACAGTAATCTATTTTGATTGGGAAACTGGTAATCTAGAAAATCCTTATGAAGAACTAACATCTATGTTTGCCGATGCCTCTCGCGGAGTCTTTACACCTACCAACATTGTCGATGACTTCAAGTTAAACTGGGATAAAAAAGCAACCAACTATTCATTCCGATTCGGTGGAAAGCTATATGAGCAGAATTTAGATATGAAGTCTGATTGGCTGGATCCGCAATTTATGGGATTGATAGAACAAGCTTTAAAAGAAAATGGAACTGGCTTAAATCTTCACTTCTGTCTAGACAATGGGCAAGCAACAGGATTTATCTTCCTAGATGATCATCAATACGAATTTTTGAAAAAGAACCAAAAAGAACTATTCCCTGAAAGGTAAAGAGTCATTATTCTCCGGAAACCAACAGCAGAGTCTGCTGGCCTTCTCTGACACAGATTGAACCTCGTACGACCATGTCTTTGTTCAAGTCATATCGTGCTGTATCAATGATTGTGAGTCCTGGAAAAGGCATCACTTCGTCGGATCGTCTCGTAATTAGTTGCCTTTGATTGGCAATGTACACAGAACTAGTAAGATCTATATTAGACGCCTTGTAGATGTTTAGCGGTAGGCCTTTTTGGGTTAAACCCAAAGAAACCGCCTGTTCACGGCAATCCACTCCCTTATCGCCTTGATAACGCTCTGGAATGAAAAAGAAATTAAAAATAATCCTCATAACCAATACCGCAGCGACAAAGGAAATCAAGCGTATAGAACGAAACTTAGAAAAGCAGATAAAAATAGCAACTAACGCTGCGACTCCCAATCCCATTTTCACAAATCGAAAAGAAATATCAACTTCCATTGTCTGATTTAATGCGATAACACAAGACAAAATAATCGCTAAAAACAAAAATTGACTTACCCTAAAAAAGATAGAATACAGATTAGTATTTTTATCGTAATGCTTCTTATGAAGATATAAAAACAGCGTAAATACCAACGGGATTAACATAAGAATATACCTAGGATATACTTCGACACTAATCCAATAAATAACTATATTCACTAAAAAGGTCAACGTGCAGAAAAACAAAAAGGGGTGTTTCTTTATATGATGAACCGTCTTTGCCCCAAAAACATAAACCGTCATCAATGTCCAAGGTAGAAAGTGATATATATTTTCAAACGGATAGGTAACTAAATGTCTAAAAAACTGTGTATAATCATATTGCTCATGAACAGCGGTTCGACGAGTAGATTGATCTAACAAACCTTCTAAAGTCTTACTTACATCAGCTTCTTGCAGAATGTAAAGCCCATAATAAGCACCAACGACAACAGCAAAAATTGCAATTCCTACAAAATGTGCAATTGAAAATAATCGCTTCCACTGTTTTTGAGAAACAAAATAAGCAAGTAGAGTTAAGCCTTGAAAAAGCAATGAAGGAAATCCTTTCATAAGGAATCCAGCAGCTGTTAATAGGTAACTATAAACAAAAAGAAGGAGCCATTTCTGTTTTTGAAATAAATGAAAAATCACCATAAAACTTAAGAAGGTGACCATAGAATAAGCAATATCTATATAGCCAAGCATACTATCCCAAAATAAAATACGGCCGCATGTGACAAACATTAATCCGTTTAGGATACTATATTCTTTTGTAAAGTGCTTTTTAGAATAATAATATATTATAAAACCGAAAAGCCCTAGAAAAAAAAGATTGGGAATACGCGCACTCCATTCACTTACACCTGCAATTGCATATGACACATAAAGGAAATAGTTATATAGAGGTGGCTTGGCCCTATATTCTTCACCATTCAATGTAGGCACAATAAAATTACCTGAAAAATCCATTTCCATGGCAACTAGAGTCCGAATAGCCTCATCGTCATTGAGTGGCATCATACCTAGGTTGATAAGGAATGCAGGCAAGATCAGTAAAGCTATCACCACGTACCAAAACTCTTTTTTCGAAGGGTGCATTACATATTCTTTACGTACCTTATTTCAGTACAATTCTCTTTTACAAATAACTTCTCAGCATATGCCTTTAGATCAGCAGCTGTAATTGATGCGTAGGCACTTATCTGTGTATTGATAAGTTCTGTATCACCTATGTAAGTATAATAGCACAAATTTATCGCTTTATTTAGCGGATTAATCTCGCTATAAACTTGTGCCGATTCAATCTTATTAATCAATTTAGTGACGACTTGTTCACTAATTTCCTCCTGCTTCAACTTATCCAGTTGTTCCCATATTTTGGCGTAAGCCACGTCAGTATCTCTATCTTGATTAATCTTAGCTTCAATCATAAACAAACCTGGATCAATTGTTCCTGAAATATAAGCGTCAATTGTGGTGAAATAATCAGTCCCCTTATACAAATTCGTATGAAACCTCGACGATCTCCCATTCGCCAAAATATCGCTTAGCAGATCTGCTTTGTAGTAATCTTTGTGATTCCGCTCACACATTCTAAAACCTAGATACAGAGCATCTGCTGGCACGTCGGAGTTCAAGACTCTTTTTCTGTACTCTTGCTGTGGTTCTTCCTTGGGAATTTCCTCTTTTATCGAAGAATCAGGCGCTCCTTCAGTAGGAAAATAACGAGTAATGAGGTCCACAATTTCTTGTATTTCAATATCACCCACAACAGATATGATTGCATTGGAAGGTTGATAAAAACGTTGATAGAACTCCCTAACATCTTGCAATGAAGCCTTCTCAACATGCGAAATATCCTTCCCTATTGTCGGCCAATTGTAGCTGTGAAAACGATAGACTTCCTCGCTCATTCTGTGCCACATATCACCGTAAGGCTGGTTCAGACAAGTCTCCTTAAACTCTTCAACAACAACTTTTTTCTGGATATCTAGATTTTCTTGATCAACATTCAACATCGTCATCCGATCAGATTCGAGCCAAAGGACGGTTTCTAGATTCTCTTTCGGGACTACATTATAAAAATTGGTCATATCGCTATTCGTAAAGGCATTATTTTCGCCTCCAGCCATCTGGATAGGAACATCGAAATCGTCCACATTAGCACTTCCACTAAACATGAGATGCTCAAAAAGATGAGCAAAGCCAGTTCTTGAACTTGATTCATCCCTAGACCCAACGCCATAAAGGATATTCACAGCCACCATAGGTGTAGTCTTATCCTGATGGACAATCAATTTTAATCCGTTGGAAAAATCAATCTTCGAATATTCGATCATAAGGCAAAGGTAGTATAATTCATAGTGGATTTACATACTGTGCGAACAAGGTTTAAGTACAATGAAATTAAGAAAAAAAAATTCATATTAAAGTATTATATATTAGTAGAATCGCAATATCTTCGCCGCTGATTTAATCCTATGAGACAATTCGATCGCATCCTTATTACTTCTGCCCTTCCGTACGCGAACGGGCCCTTACACATAGGGCATTTGGCAGGTGCTTATTTATCGGCAGATATTTATGCCCGATTTAATCGTATGATGGAGAAGGAGGTACTTTTTGTTTGTGGAAGTGACGAAAATGGTGCGGCGATTACAATTCGTGCGAAAAAAGATGGGATTGAACCTCAACGGATCGTAAATAAATATCACGAACAATTTAAGGAAACATTCAAACAGGTAGGAGTAAGTTTCGACGTTTATCATCGTACTTCTTCTAAATTGCACCATGAAACTGCGCAAGATTTTTTCCGTGATTTACATCAAAAGGGTGAGTTCATAGAGAAAGAGACTGAGCAGTACTTCGACGCGACTGCTAATCAGTTTCTAGCAGACCGATATATTGTTGGTGAATGCCCAAAGTGTGGACATGACGAAGCATATGGTGATCAATGTGAAAATTGTGGATCGAGTTTAAGCCCCACAGAACTGATTAATCCCAAATCCACAATCTCAGGAGGAATACCCCAACTTAAAAAAACAACTCATTGGTATTTGCCATTGGACAAGTACGAAGAGTGGTTAAAAGAGTGGGTAAATACGGGTAAAGTAGATGGAGAGCAAATGCATTATCCGGAAGATTGGAAGAATCACGTAGTCGGACAATGTAAATCATGGATTGAAGGAGGACTAAATCCTCGGTCAATGACGCGAGATTTAAACTGGGGTGTTGATGTACCACAAGAAATCGAGGGCTCTGCAGGAAAAAAATTATATGTGTGGCTTGATGCGCCTATAGGTTATATCTCAGCTACCAAGCAATGGGCTTCAGAAAACGATAAAGAATGGGAACCTTACTGGCAAGATAACAAGACCAAGCTGGTTCACTTTATAGGGAAAGATAACATTGTTTTTCACTGTATCATTTTCCCAGCGATTTTAAAGGCTCATGGCAAATACATATTGCCAGAGAACGTTCCCGCGAACCAATTCATGAATCTTGAAGGCAGAAAGATTTCTACTTCCAAGAATTATGCAGTATGGGTTCATGAGTTTCTACAAGATTTCCCTGATCGTCAGGATGAATTGAGATATTATATGATCAAGTCCATGCCTGAGCAAAAAGATAGTGAGTTTACTTGGAAAGGGTTTCAAGATGCCAACAACAACGAGCTGGTTAATAACCTTGCCAACTTTGTGAATAGGGTTATCGTGTTAAGCAATAAATACTATGAAGGCGTAATACCGGAATTTGACATGGACATGGAATTCGAGTCACCTGGCGATGATGGCTTGCCTGGATTTCATGACGGTGAGCTGTTAGCTCTCTTTGACATGTTACATGAACTTTCGCAATACATACGAGAATATAATTTCCGTGAAGCCTTAAAAATAGTTATGGCTATTTCTTCAAGGGGAAATTCATTATTGCAGTTTAACGAGCCGTGGAAACTAGTAAAAGATGAGGCAAATGCCGATCTAGTTAAAACGATTATGAATTTGGCATTACAATATGTAGCTGCCATTCGAATCGCATGTCGACCATTTTTACCATTTACGAGTGACAAGCTTAGCGAATTACTAGGATTGCCTGAAATCGAAGAAAAAGATGAATTTCTGATTATGCAAGATAACTTAGCAGAGGGCTTTCCTTTGCTAGAGGCTGGGCACAAAATTGGTCAAGCATTTCATTTATTTTCGAGACTGGATGATAAGGCAATAGAAGGTCAACTTGAAAAGTTGAAAGAAATGTCTTTTGGTGAGGATACTCCAAAAGCTAGCAAGAAGAAACAAAATCCAGCTACTACTGCAGCTACCACTATAGGATTTGAAGACTTTACGAAGCTCGATTTACGAACGGCTACAATCATGTCTGCCGAAAAAGTTAAGAAAGCAGATAAGTTGCTAAAATTAGAACTAGATCTAGGTGTTGAGAAGAGAACTGTGGTAAGCGGAATCGCTGAACATTATACAGTAGATGAAGTTATTGGTAAACAAGTGAGTATGATCACTAATCTTGAACCTAGAAAAATAAGAGGGGTATTATCCCAAGGCATGATTCTGATGGCTGAGAACGAAGAGGGCAAGCTGTGTTTTGTGAGTCCTGAAAAAACATGGGACAATGGATCACTTATCCGTTAGGTCTGTTATTACACACAAGAGATTTCCTTTATTTTTCAATATTGGCTTGGGCTTACTAGGTGTATTTTTGCTCTTTACTGCGACTAAGACCATGCTCAAGGAGCCATTTTGGGGATACAGTCCGTTGGCCTTCTTTATGGGATGCTGGATGGTAATTACTGTTACCCTAAAATTCATTTTCACTAAATCTAAGCATTTCCTATACTTCATACTATCGACATTGAGTGGTATTTTACTTTATGCTGGATTCCCTGACGCGAGTGCTACACCATTGCTGTTTTTAGCCTTTATTCCATTACTATATATGGTGGAGCGTATCATAGAAGATGGAGAAAAAGGATGGGTTGTGTTTCGATATAGTTATTCTGCTTTTTTAGTATGGAATATCCTGACAACGTTTTGGGTGGCAAACACGAGTTTTATCCCGAGCATAGTTGCATTTACACTGAATAGCTTATTCATGACAATACCTTTCATGTGCTATTATCATTTCCGCAAGCGGTTTAAGCTGAATGTGAGTTTGGTAGCTTTTGCTGCATTTTGGATATCATGGGAAATGATCCATTTAAGGTGGGAGATTAGCTGGCCGTGGTTAACTCTTGGGAACGCGTTTAGTAGCAGAAGTTTGTGGGTTCAGTGGTATGAGTACACTGGACATTTGGGAGGTAGTGTGTGGGTATTAGCTATGAATGCCTTGATATTTAAAGTAATAAATAGTGTTAGAAAGGGAGGGCAAATCCAGCCAACTTCTCTGCTATATCCCGGGTTATTACTGATGGGGCCAATGTTTGCGTCATTTTTTATCTTCTTTGGTTATCAAGACAAAGGAGCACCTGTGAATATCTGTGTGGTTCAACCGAATTATGAGCCTCATTATGAGAAATTTACTGTACCAGGAAGGGAGCAATTGAAGGAATTTGTGAAGCTAGTGGAAAGTACAGCAACTGACACAACTGACTATATCATATTTCCGGAGACGAGTTTTGGCTTGGTAAACATAGATGCACTAGATGAAGATGTAAAGATGAATAGCCTTTACAATATGTTGGATTCATTTCCTAGAGCAAGCCTTGTGACGGGCTTGGTAAGCTACAAATTATATGCAGAAAAAGAAGAAGGAGTTGATAATTTAAGAGAGATACGCGAGCGAAATGGGATGAATTACATGCAGATTCAGAATTCGGCCGTAGAGATGCGAGATAGAAACGAAGCATATGGAGTGCATATAAAAGGTAAGTTAGTCCCGGGAGCAGAGATATTTCCTTATTCGAAGTTATTATTCTTTTTAGAACCAATAGTGAAGAAGGCGGGAGGTTCCACCGCGGGACATGCTCGGAGTAAGAACCCAACGGTGTTAAGTGGCGGAGTGGCAAATGTAGGGCCAGCCATCTGTTACGAGAGTATTTATGGGTATTGGATGCGAAAATTTGTTCAGAATGGCGCGGATCTTTTGTTCGTGGTTACAAATGATGGCTGGTGGGACAACACGCCTGGTCATCGACAGCATTTAGCCTTTAGTATACTTAGATCGATAGAGTTTAGACGGTCAGTAGCTCGGTCGGCTAATACGGGTGTGAGCTGTGTGATCGATCAACATGGTAGGGTTTTTCAACCTCAACAATACGGAACAAGGTCTGCTTTTAACGCAACGCTTCAAGCCAATGATGAGCTAACAATCTATGCTCGTTATGGAGACATTGTAGGTAGAGTGGCTTGGTTAATGAGCCTATGTTTCTTTGCCTTTATGCTTCGACAGCACTTTGTAAAGTTGAAAAAGAAAGAGGTCAAATAGAGAAAAAAATAAGCTATATTCTTGTTCTATTGTAATATGCTATCAAAGGTCCAACCGCATTTTCCCTTCCCAGTGGCAAGCATGAAATGTTACATGAAATTCGCCTATTTCCTTTTTTGAGAAACTTATGCAATTATTGTGATTAAACAGACTGTAACTTCAGCTGAAACATTCTGCTAGAATCACTTAAAAACTTATGGAAATTAGATTCTTCAGGTGCATCGTACTTAGTACTTCAGAAGTAAGCATGTTTAAAAGAATAGAGTTTCATCAGCTGTCAAAATTTCTTCCTTGCGGCTTTAGGCTTTTCCTAATCATACCTGAATTGGTATTAAAAAGCTTATAGCTAAACTGATATTTAAAACCTTTACCTTTTGGCGTAAGCCAGATACACATTATGTACCCACATCACGGTACCAGTATTCATTTAAACCACCCTTCCTTCTAACACCCCGTATTAATAACATCCCACGTGTTCGCAATTCCCCAAATTCCAACAAACAACCTAGATAATCAGGCCTTCCCACAATTTTACACAGGACAAAATCTGAACTAAAAAGAATGAGCTGCACAACGGATGTAAAGAGGAAAAAATTGCTCAGCTGGCTTCTAAATACCGCTTTTGTCCTCCATTGCATATAGAGAACATTCTACATTTTAACAGTAACAATACAAGATGAAAAAGTGAGTTTAAGAGGAGTACTTCAATTCACACTAAATTTTATCAACATGATTAAACTGAATCTTACCCTTGGCCTTTTCTGCTTAATCTTACTTGCTGCATGCACTGACAATTCAAACTTTGGGGCAACTGACAAGAATCGCCTTGCTAATGAATATCTGAACGATATCGCACAGTTCGCCACTTTTGACGCAAGCGACAGTCTCTTTACCTTTGTTTCTGCAGAGGATGTCACAGTTAGCCTTGAACCGCAGTGTTTACAATTCGCAGGCCAACCCATCACAGGGGAGGTTGATTTTAAATATATAGAAATTTTTGACAAGGGGACCATGGCAATCACTAACAAACACACAACGGGAATCAACTATGAAGGAAACTTAAACATGCTAGAATCAGGAGGAGAATTCTTTTTGGAACTTACGAATGAGGATCGCAAACTCGAATTAGACGAATACTGCAAGTACACAATTTCATATGAAAGTAAAACAACTCTTCATAATGACATGAATCTTTACAAGGGAATAATAAGTGATGACAACATTCTCTGGACCCCTATTTTTGGCGACGGTTCTCTAGTAAGCAAAGATGGAGAATCAAATCAATATTCCATTCTGGTAGACTTTTTCGATTGGATAAATTGCGATAGACTTTGGGAATATACAGGTGCAAAAACTTCAATCAATTTTACAGTCCCTTCAAGTATGATAGAAAATACCAAGGTCTATCTGTCCTTTGATGGATTGAATTACGGTTTATCAAGCACATTTGGTGAATTTCCTGTAGGACTGGCTTGTCACTACATTGTACTACATGAAAAAGCCGATAAATTTGAATATGCAATCGAAGGTTTCACAATCGAACAAAACATGACAATAGATTTGAACGCAAGTGACTACAGCATAGCTTCGGTGGAGGAGTTAATTGACATTGTGAATGAGCTGCCATAGCTCAGCACAATTATTATACAGAATGCCTATGGGATTGAGTGCTTTAATTAACAAGTCCGATAAAACTGTTGAGTACCTGCAACAGATGAATTTCATATTTCATGACGCTGATCAATAGAACTTTACCAAACCAACTCTACTTGCTTGACGAAACGGCATTCACTTTCGGCCCTCTTTGAAGTGACGTCGTTATTCCATTGCCGAAAAGACATAATTAGTCTATCACTGGAATTCCTTCAATACTTCATTACCCCAAAGACACATATCCTTTTCGTACCCTTTTCTTGACTCCATAATACGTATCCAATCCTGCTACACCCATTGCATTCGCAGCATCTAAATCAAGATGGCCCGTTGACTCAATCAACCCATCTTCAATCACCAATTCCTCAATCTTACCCACCATCAATACTGTTCCATTCAACGCAATTTCATGCTTCTCTACAAATGAAACTCCCATTCGAATCTTACTCTCACCCACATATGGAGCTTTAAAATCCCCGAGATATTCTTCCTGTAAACCCACCTCAGTAAACTCTGAAATTCCTTCAGCATACTTACCAGATGTATGATGAGCTTTGTCAATAAATGAACTACTTACTTGATTAATTGTGTAAAATCCTGTCTCCATTATGTTAGAATAGGTATGCCGTGCGACAGTTAATGGACGCAGTACGAAGCCGACTGAGGCAGGATTTGCTCCTATGTGAATTACCGAATTAAAAATAGCTACGTTACTCAGACCTGTGCCCGAAACACTTCCAATTAGATTCGCTCCTTTGACGCCAGAAAGTTGATTAATCAGATTAATTCTATAGTACTTGTCAAGCTTGTCAATATCTGAACTTCTTAGTATCATATTTGATGTTTTAACGTTTTATCTGAAATATATGCATTAAGATATCTACTACGAGCTGAAACTGCTTCGATAATGGTAACGTCCAGCTTTGTTTTGATGCTCACCGCGATGGTGACTACGTCTGAGTTTCAAAAGAACTGTTGAGTTCCTATTCTTAATGCATATTAAGCCAATTTATTAATTAGAACTTTGTATTGAGGCTTGAACTACCAATGAAATATGAGTTTTCATGAATGAGGCACAGCATCGCTAAGTGATTAATTAAAAATTAACGAAGCGCTATATTTCGAGGGAAGTTCAAGACGTATTAAATTTTCTAATTCATAAATAGGATTTAATACCAATTCTTGAATAATAG
>CALBVQ010000090.1 GCA_937969485.1 uncultured Saprospiraceae bacterium
GTACTACCTACACCTTTTTTATGTGCCATGATTTAAGTCTTTATAAATTTAGAAATATGGTAAACTATGAAGCTTACGCAGTAATCGAATCGATTTTAATTTTAGTAAATGATTGTCTGTGACCATTTTTCACTTTGTAACCTTTTCTTCTTTTCTTTTTGAAAACGATTACTTTATCTCCTTTTTGGTTACCCAAAACGGTAGCAGAAACTGATGCTTTAAGAAGTGGCGTTCCTATTTGAACGTCATCTCCCTTACCTATAAGGTGAACTTCGTCGAACTTTACAGTCGAGTCTATCGCCGCATCTAACTGGTGGACGAAGATTTCTTGACCTTCCTCAACTTTGAACTGCTGACCAGCTATTGATACTATTGCAAACATGTTTGATAATTTATGTTATAAAAATTCTGACCGCAAAAGTAGCATTATTTCTTTAAATTAACAACAACTTTTCGCAAGATGCTTTATAATTATCTATTCTTGCATCGCACCACCCATCAATCATTTACGCCATTTTTTTGGGGTTAACCCCCAAAAAAAAACTCTTGATAAAAGTAGAAACCTTAGTTATCCCTTCCTGATCAATTCTTCCTAGTGAGGCTATATTTTTATTTTTCGACTTTTCAACTTAAAGTTGAAAGTAAGTTTCTCGCCCTTTCTCTTTACCACTATTTTAATACTTTCACCATCTTTACCACTAAGTTTTTTGTTTATGTAACCTAGATTCAAAAACTGTTTAGGCCAATTATTTACTGAAACAATCACATCACCAGCCTGCAAGCCTGCATTAGCCGCCGCTGATCCTTGAGAGACGTATTTAATAATATAGTCCTCCAGGTACGAGCCCGCGGCGAAAATCACTAAACCACTTTTATTAAATCTAAAATTAGCCTTCTTTCTACGGTAGGGCTTTATGTATAATTTTTCACGTGCATAATCGACAATAACTCTATTCCGTTGCCAATATATATTACCAATTATCCCATTCCTCCTGTTCGTATTCAGTTCTTCGAACAAGAATGTATCCTTACGCTGAAAATACACTGGGATATTATCAAAATCTTGGCCGAGTAGTTTCAACTTTTCAACATTCCCTAAAAATCCGCCCAAGTTTCCTCCAAGACCTTCACCTATTCTACCATCAACAACTGAATCGGGCATTTGTATAGATGGATCAGACAACTCATCTAGTAAAAAATGTAATCCTGCTCCGGTATCCATTAGAAGTTTCAGCTCATCAGACTGTTTATCCCCGACAAGGACTGAAGCCGAAATAAAGGGACGCTGTCTAATTATCTCAATTGATTCTTCATAAAAACTACGAGGAGGAACAAAAGAACTGGAGTTATAAAAGGTAAGTTCTTGCTTTCTAAAATCGATTTCAAACACGGAGCCAAAAAGCACGTTTCCACCAATAATTCCATCAATTTTTCGACCAATGATATTATTAAAATCAATCTTTTGCTCTTCTAATACGACAATATCCGCTTCAAAAGAACCACCCGTCAAGAATGAAAAAGGAACTCTTCTTGAAATATAACCAACATTTACAGTACTATTATCACTGCCTATGATACTCACTTGTTCATTCAGAGGTAAGCCCATCAATTCAGCATAGAATTTTTCGAGCAAAACTGTATTTTGAGCCCCGGTGTCGAAGATAAAGAACAACGGAAGTGCGTTATTCAAAGCGAGTTCGACTATGATAAAACCCTGTTCATATTCAAAAGGGATCGTAAGCTTTTCTTCACCATCCAATATATTCACATAATTAAATTGGCTATGGGCTCGTAGGCCCAAAAAGCAAGTAATAAAAATAAGAATGCAGTTTATTTTAGCTATTTTTCCAGTCGTATTCATTGCTTGTGATAAACTAATTAAGATTTAAAACCGGAGAGAACTCTGATGATGGCTACAAGATAACAACAAACTAACAAACGAAAAAGCTATGAGCGAGCTAAAGAAGAAATTGAGTTTATACGGACTTGTAATGATTGCTGCAGGTGGTTGTATAGGTTCAGGAATTTTCCTTACCCCGGGATCTATTGCAACAAGTCTTTCTAATGTTCAACTGGTTTTACTTATATGGGTCATAGGTGGAATCATTTCTATTTTTGGTGCGCTGACTTTTGCTGAACTAGGCTCACGTTTTCCACAGAATGGGGGCGTATATGTTTATTTGAGGGAAGCATATGGAGATCTTGTCGGCTTTCTATATGGATGGATCACGCTGTTTGTGATAAATACGGGAGCACTTGCTGCTCTATCCGTTGGACTTGTTGGTTTCTTGGAAACATTCGTTGAGCTTAGTACTGTAATGAAGCCAATAGTAGCAGCAGTAATTATCGTCACTTTGACAATCATAAATATTTTCGGAGTTAAGATCAGCGAGTGGATTTCAAATGTATTTACAGGGGCTAAAATAATTGCTATTCTTGCCATCATTATTATACCGTTGTTCTTCCTTGATGGTTCTGCCGAAGTGATAGCTAGAAATGCAGAGCAAAGTACAGTGCCAAACAACCTTTTCACAAGCTTTTTCCTTGCATTCGTGGGAGTTTTCTGGTCATTTGGAGGTTGGCATCACACAAGCTATTTATCAGCGGAGAGCCACAATCCTCGTAAAAATATACCACTAGCAATGATCCTAGGGACAGCTCTGGTAACAACGCTTTACGTGGCAGTGAACTATGCTTATCTGCGTTACGTACCATTCTCAGAGATGGATCCGGAGGGAAAGATTGCATTCGATGCAATCGCCGTGATTTCTCCTTATGCTGAATCAATTATTTCCAGTCTCATAATGATCTCTATCATTGGGACAATAGCGATTTATACTATGACAGCACCTAGAATTTATAATGCAATGGCAAAGGATAAAATCTTCTTCGATGG
>CALBVQ010000091.1 GCA_937969485.1 uncultured Saprospiraceae bacterium
TCTCATGACGAAAACCTAATGCATATTTCGGGTTTAATAATTCTTGAAAACAAAGTGAAACCTTAAAACAGAATTGGTATTAATGATATTGCGCATCTAGCCACGAGAAATCGCACACAGCATAAAAATAGCCAAATGCAGGATCAACTGCATTTGGCTTTATTTTATTCAGTTAATCTCAGTATGAAATCAACCTTTGGACGTAAGTCCACTTAGCTCTCAGCATATGCCTCAATAGGAGGACATGTACAAATTAAGTTTCTATCTCCATGGGCTTGATCCACTCTTCCCACACTCGGCCAGAATTTCGTACCTGCTCTCAAATAAGCTATAGGATATGCGGCCTTTTCTCTTGAATATGGAAAATCCCACTTGTCACTTGTCAATTGCTCGAGACAATGAGGTGCGTTATGTAAAACGTTGTTTTCTTTATCGACAGTTCCAGCTGCTATTTCATCTATTTCATCATGAATTGATAACATCGCATCGCAAAATCTATCTAGTTCATCCATCGACTCACTTTCTGTAGGTTCGATCATCAACGTTCCAGCAACTGGAAATGAAAGTGTCGGCGAATGAAAACCGTAATCAATTAGTCGCTTGGCTACGTCCTCGGCAGATACATCCACTGCCTTGTACTTTCTTAGATCAACAATCAACTCGTGAGCAGCTCTACCCTTCTCTCCCGTATATAATATATCGTACTTCTTTTCTAAACGCGACTTCATGTAGTTTGCATTTAGTATTGCAAACTTTGTTGAATCTAGCATTCCTTGATGACCCAACATGCGAATATAACCATAAGAAATCAACAATATTGAAGCGGAACCAAAAGGTGCGCCAGATACTGCGCCAGCTCTTACTCCGTCAAGATTATTTAAAGCATGATGCCCAGGAAGATATGGAGATAATTTTTCGTTGACACAAATAGGGCCCATTCCAGGTCCTCCACCTCCGTGAGGTATGGCAAATGTCTTGTGCAAGTTAAGGTGACAAACATCGGCATGAATGTGCCCTGGACTTGTTAATCCTACCTGAGCATTCATATTCGCTCCATCCATATACACTAAACCTCCATTTTCATGGACACAGTCACAGATATCCTTAATTCTAGCTTCAAACACACCGTGCGTTGAAGGATATGTAACCATTAATCCTGCTAAAGTGTCCTTATGCAACTCACTTTTCTCTTTCAAATCATCGAAGTCGATATTCCCCTTCTCGTCGCATTTTACTAGTACCACCTTCATTCCCGCCATTACAGCAGACGCTGGATTAGTTCCGTGCGCTGAGGTAGGAATTAAAACTTTATCTCTATGAGCGTCATCTTTATCTTGATGATATGCCGCAATAGTCAACAATCCTGCATATTCTCCCTGAGCCCCTGAATTAGGCTGCAGAGAACAATCAGCAAAACCAGTAATATCACTGAGATACTCTCCAAGTTCTTTTATGATTTGAGTATAACCTTCTACTTGATTTAGTGGTGCAAATGGGTGAATATCTGCAAACTCAGGCCAAGACACTGGCATTAACTCTGCGGCTGCATTCAATTTCATAGTACAACTTCCCAGAGCTATCATCGAATGCATCAAGGAAAGATCTTTATTTTCTAAACTTTTGATATATCTCATCATCTTACTTTCCGTGTGATGAGAAGAAAAGATAGCGTGCTCCATGAAGTCAGAAACTCTAGCTATCGAATTTTCAACCACTTTTTCCTCAATTTCGATACCAAAAACAGAAGCTATGTCTAGTAAATCCGCATCACTTACTGTTTCATCCAGCGAAATAGAGAAACCAGTTGTAGAATAGTAAAAATTGATTCCTTTCGCTTCTGAAGCTGCTCTTATTTTATCTTTTGTAGATTCATCTGCAACTACTGCAACCGTATCAAAAATAGTTCCCTCTACAATATTGTACCCTGCCTTTTTTAAAGAATGCTGGAGGTTAATTGCTTTTTTCTGTATAGAACTAGCAATTGACTTGATTCCATGTGGTCCATGATATACAGCGTACATTCCAGCCATAATCGCCAAAAGTGCTTGAGCTGTGCATATATTACTTGTAGCTTTTTCTCTACGAATATGTTGCTCCCTTGTTTGAAGTGCCATCCGAAGTGCTGGCTTTCCTTGAGTATCAACTGAAACTCCAATGATTCTACCCGGCAAAACTCTCTTAAAATCTTCTAAAGTGGCAAAATAAGCTGCGTGCGGTCCTCCATAACCAAGTGGAACCCCAAATCGTTGCGTATTTCCTACCACAGCATGAGCACCAATTTCACCTGGGGGTGTAAAAAGTGCTAAACTCATAAGGTCTGCTGCTACTGTGATGTATACTTCTTTTTCATTTAGATCCTCAAAGTAGGTCTTGAAATCATGCACTTTACCTTTAGCTGTCGGAAATTGAACCAAAACTCCGAAGAATTCTTCTGTAATTTCTGTTTTATCCCAGTCTCCTCTTACTATTTCGATACCAAGTGGAAGTGCTCTCGTATTTAAAACCGATACTGTATGATCGTACACATCATTATCTACAAAGAATTTTGCAATCGGTTGCTTCTTATTTCTTTTATTCTTTACCGCGAAGAACATTGACATTGCTTCTGAAGCCGCCGTTGCTTCATCAAGTAGAGAAGCATTAGCAATCGGTAGCCCAGTAAGATCGCTTACCATGGTTTGAAAGTTAAGCAATGCTTCTAGCCTTCCTTGCGCTATTTCCGCCTGATAAGGAGTGTATTGCGTATACCAACCTGGATTTTGAAAAACATTACGTGCTATTACAGCAGGTGTAATTGTACCATGGTAGCCTTGACCTATATATGAACGAAAAACCTTGTTTTTCGATGCTATCTCTCTTAATGCTCTGTGGTACTCGTACTCACTCAAGGGAGCAGGTACTTTCATTTCAGTTGTACGTTTAATATCAGCTGGAATGGTTTCATCTATTAGTGTGTCCATCGAATCAACACCTATCTCCTTTAGCATCGCTTCTTTCTCTGCTAGGGAAATACCAATGTGTCTCTGTTGAAAAGTATACATGACTTAGGTATAATTAAGATTATTATGCAATAAAATCTCACGAATTGATCCTAACGATAATCCGTTCACAACAAGATTTTCTTTAAAATCTTGTTCTTACATTCAACGGTAAATGGGCGTATTAGTTAACTGATTCCAAAAGTTTTTTTGATATCGTCCACCCTATTTAGTTCTTCCCATGGAAAAGTCTTAACTTCCATTTCTTTTGTTTCACCTGATCCATTCGTAAAACTTACAGTTTTCATCTCACATTCCCTTCCCATATGCCCATATGCGGCAGCATCTGAATAGATAGGGCTTCTTAAACCCAATGATTTCTCAATAAAATATGGTCTCAAATCAAACAGCTCTAAAATCTTCTCAGAGATCTGACTATCATTCATATCAACATTTGCTGTTCCGTAGGTTTGAACATATAAATTCGTAGGTTTTGCAACACCAATTGCATAAGAAACTTGAACAAGTACCTCTCTACACACCCCAGCTGCAACTAAATTTTTAGCAATGTGACGAGTTGCATAAGCTGCTGAACGATCAACCTTAGAAGGATCTTTTCCAGAAAACGCTCCTCCTCCGTGAGCTCCTTTTCCACCGTACGTATCTACGATGATCTTTCTTCCAGTCAAACCGGCATCTCCGTGCGGTCCACCAATCACGAACTTTCCTGTTGGGTTTACGTGATAAGTAATTTCGTCATTAAATAAATCTTGAATCTCCTTGGACATCTGTTGTCTCACGGACGGCACAACTATACTAACTACATCTTCGTGAATTCTATCAAGCATTGC
>CALBVQ010000092.1 GCA_937969485.1 uncultured Saprospiraceae bacterium
CACTTTATTTTCAAGAATTATTAAATCAAGTACAAGGCAGAAAACGCAAGGATAGCCTTAGCTATCATGAGTATTTCTAACGAAGTAATTGCTTTTATAAACTTGAAAATATGCGAAATTCTAAAACAGAATTGGTATAAGACCTGAAATACAGGCATCGCAGCTTTAACTCGAAATATCCACTTTAGATATTTATTAAGAACTCAAACTGCTTCGATAATGGGAACTTGGAGCTCTTTTGATTCTCAGCGTGATGGTTGACCACGTCTGCGTTTCAGAAGAACTGTTGAGCTCCCATTCAATTTGCATTTCAGCCCTATGTATGTATTAGAACTTTGCAATGAAGATTGAACGACCAATGAAATATGGGTTTTCATAATTGAGGCATAGTATCGCTATGGTGATTGAGTGAAAATAAGTGAAGTGCTATATTTCGTAGGAAGTTCAAGACGTAATAAATTTTCAAATTCACAATTTTGGATTTAAGCTCTCTTGAGAAAACCAACTGCATCATTCGGCTTGAATCTTCAATATTAACAGTGGTATTAATTAGTTTTTTGAAAAAAGATATCGCCTATTGAACTTTATTGACATTCTTATGCATTATAATGTTGAGGTAATGATGATTTATCTATTATCTAAATATTTTAAACAAGTAAAAAACAAAAAAGAATTATGGCAAACGTAATGGACATGCTACAGTCTCAGTTAACTCCTGAGCTATTAGGGTACTTATCTAAATCTATAGGAGGAGAAGACAGAGAAAAAACAGCAGTAGCAGCCAACGGAGTATTTTCTGTTTTATTGAATGCACTTTCAAGAAATGCAGCTGATCCACAAGGAAGAGAAGGTTTATTAGGTGCACTAGATAGAGATCACGATGGAAGTATCTTGGATGATGCAGTAGGATTACTAAGTGGAATGAAAGCTCCGCAGAACAGTAATATGTTAAATGCAGCAGGGATGCTTAAGCACATTCTTGGTGGCAAGCAAACTAACGTTGTACAGAACATCAGTAAAGTAAGTGGACTTGATGCTATGGATGTAGGACAACTACTTCTTAAGCTATCACCTCTAGTGATGGGAGTATTAGGGAAAGAAAAGAAATCTTCAGGTCTTGACGCAAGTGGCTTATTTGATCTACTACAAGGATCGGCGAAGCAACAAGTTCAGCAAAATCCACAAGCTTCGATATTCGAAAAAATGTTAGATAGAGACGGAGACGGAAGTATCATGGATGATGTTGCTTCAATCGGCTTAAAAACTCTAGGTAATTTATTCAGAAGATAAATATACCTACGTAAAGACTTATAACATTTTGATTTGAAATCACTACATAAATAGCGTCTTAAAAGAAGGACTTCATGGGTAGGAATTCGTGATGTATCTGCCGATATAACTTCATTCACTACCTCGAACTCCTCCTTTTTACCAAGACAATATATGTGGCATTCGAAAATTAAAATAGTACGATTTCCAATGGGAAATGTGCAAAGCTTTATAAAAAATCAATGGTATTACACCATATTTGCCTTCTTTTCAGGTACCTTATTATTCAATATTCTAAGGCAATCTTTTAAAAGTATTTCAAGTTTACCTATTATAGGATAAATTAGATAATCATTCCATTTAGGAAGTTAAAATGATAAAGATGAAAAGAGGGCATTTTTTTATTCTTTTTTTGGGCTTGACCCTATTATTGATTTCTTGCAAAGACAACAAGAGCAGTCAGCAGGAAACTCAAACACTCGTTACCGGAAATCCAGCAGTTGATCAATTGACTAAAAGTATCGATTCCGATACCAACAATGCTGAATTATATTACGATAGATCGGTTGCATTTGCCAACATGGAGGCTTATGACAATGCAATCACAGACATGCAAAAAGCTATGAAAATTGATAGCATGCAGCCCAAGTACTATGCCCATCTATCAGACGTATTCCTCACTTATTACCGATCCAAGCAAGCTTTACAGACTCTTCAGGTTGCAGCAGATCGCTTCCCTACTAACATTCCTATCCGACTAAAATACGGTGAATTACTAATTACGCTTAATCAGAATCAAAGAGCTCTTCAGGTCCTTTCCAACATAATGGAGCAAGATAATCAGAACGCAGATGCATTTTTCTTGATGGGCATATTAATGCAATCACTTGGAGAAAGTGAGAAGGCAAAAAAAGCGTTGAAAGAAGTTGTCAGTATAGATCCAGAAATCACCGATGCCTACATCATTCTAGGAGAATTATATGAGCAAGATGATCCCAAACTTGCTCTTCAATATCTTGAAAATGCGATCACTGTTGATCCTCAGAACATCAATGCCCTACATTCCAAGGCATTTTTCTTACAGAATCACAACAGAGTTCCTGAAGCGCTGGATCTTTATAGAGAAATTAATATTATTAATCCATCATATGCACCCGCTTTCCTAAATGCTGGAATTCTCTACATAGAAATTGATGAACTAGATAAAGCCTTCGAGCAATTCAACATCCTTGTGGGTATAGCACCTACTGACCACCTAGGACATTTTTACAGAGGATATACGCAGAAACTTAGAGGTAATCTTGAGGCTGCTAAAATAGATATGGAGCAATCGCTAGTATATAAACCAGAGTATGAGAATGCAATAAACGAGCTTGCGGATGTTAATATTGAATTGAAGAGGCAAGCTTTAGAGAAGTAAGTTTACAGAATTCATCTACTCTTCTTCGTCGGAATGAAAATAATTCCACACTTTCTTAGCCGAAGATAACCCTACCACGGTAGCTAGGGCAGAAACGCTTTGCAGCTTAATCTTGCTCACAGACCCGTAAAAAATAAGTAGCTTATTAGCTGTTTTCTCTCCTACACCTGGGATATTTGTAAGCTCGGTACCTAAAGCATTTCGAGAACGCTGATCTCTGTGAAACGTAATGGCAAAGCGGTGTGCTTCGTTTCGCGCTTGCTGAATGACTTTCAAGGTTTCGCTTTTCTTATTAATGTAGAGTGGAATAGGATCTTCAGGAAAAAAT
This sequence comes from uncultured Saprospiraceae bacterium, assembly GCA_937969485.1. Taxonomy (GTDB): domain Bacteria; phylum Bacteroidota; class Bacteroidia; order Chitinophagales; family Saprospiraceae; genus JAHDFB01. Next base: position 3,018 of record CALBVQ010000092.1, read on the forward strand.
ATCTCCTCAAGTCGCTTTGCAATTCCTATCATCAAGATCTTATTTTCAAGTCCCAGTTCTTTCAGTATCTCATATGATGCACTGAGTTGACCTTTCCCTCCATCAATAATGACAAGCTGAGGAAGATCTCCACCTTCCTCTTTCAAGCGCTTATATCTTCTATACACCACTTCCTTCATACTGGCAAAATCATCAGGTCCCACGACGGTCTTGATATTAAACTTCCTGTAGTCTTTCTTCGAAGGCTTAGCGTTCTTAAATACCACACAAGATGAAACAGGATTGGTCCCTTGGATATTGGAATTATCAAAACACTCGATGTGAAAAGGCACGACATCCATCTGCAAATCCTCCTGCATCGTCTTGAGAATCCTTTCACTACTTGTTACTTTCCTCGCCTTGTTCATCTCGTCTTTGCGCAACTGAAGCTGATAATATTTTACGTTTTTCATCGACAGCTCAAGTAATTTACTCTTGTCTCCTCGAGCTGGGATTGTAATTTTTACATTTTCTATCAACCATCCCAAGTCAAATGGAACAAGGATTTCCTCTGCAAAGCTATTATACTTCTGTCTAAGGTTTTCAATGGCAAAAAGCATAATATCCTCCTTTTCCTCGTCAATATTTTTAGTCAACTCAACCGTCTCAGTGTTAATTAAGACCCCATTTATGATCTTCAAATAATTCACATAAGCTGTCTTTTCATCCTCCTCATAACCGAACACATCGATATTCCCTAGCACAGTAGAAACCACAGTAGATTTCGCTTGATAATCCTCGAACGCCGTCAGCTTTTCCTTGTACATCTGAGCTTGCTCAAACTCCATATTCTCAGCATGAAGCTGCATTTGCTCTTTAATGTAAGACTTCACAGGTGCGAAGCTACCGTTAAGAATATTCTTGATTTGATCAATTTTCTTGTTGTACGTTTCTTCAGATTCCAATCCTATACACGGGCCAGCACAGTTTTTAATGTGATACTCCAGGCACACCTTAAATTTCCCTTGGACAATATTTTTCTCGGTTAACTGAAGAAAGCAAGTCCGCAGCTGAAACAATTTTTTAATGATATCTAAGATGATATTTACTCTATATTTCGATGTATACGGGCCAAAGTAAGTAGAACCATCTCTGATAAGCCGCCTAGTAAAAAACACGCGGGGGAATGGCTCTTTCTTGATTACAATGTAGGTGTAACTCTTACCATCCTTCATCAGCACATTATATCTCGGCTGAAATTTTTTAATCAGAGTATTTTCTAAAAGCAACGCATCTGCCTCCGTTTCTACTATCGTGAATTCAATTCGCGATGCATGTTGGACCATCTTCCTGGTCTTGTATGCCTTATTCTTAACCGAACCGAAGTAGGAGGTCAATCTATTTCTAAGATTCTTAGCTTTTCCCACATAGAGGATCACATCCTCACTGTCAAGAAAGCGGTAAACCCCTGGCTCTCGTGGGATTTTTGGTTGTAATATTTTAAAATCCTGATCCGTCACACCTATACATCTTCGTCCATCCCCAAAATCATCAACTTAGCACTAGCCATATTCGTTGCCAAAGGTACATTGTGAATATCACACTGGCGCATCAACATCTGTACGTCGGGCTCATGCGGATGTTTATCCAGTGCATCACGGAAAAAGAAAACCATGTGCATCTCACCAGTTGCGACTAGAGCAGCAATTTGCGCATCTCCACCCATGGGGCCAGATAGGAATTTCGTAACTTCGAATCCCGCTTCTTCTATATGTTTACCAGTCGTTCCTGTTGCAAAAAGTTGAACAGACTTGAGGTATTCCTTGTTTTGCAAAATAAAATTTATCAGCTCTGGCTTTTTGCCGTCATGAGCTATTAATGCAATTTTTTTATACTTCATGGATACTATTTTACCAATTTAAATCGTCAACTAAATGAAAGTAAAATCACTCCTGCTTGTGAATACAATACACTGAGTAAGAATTTCGGTTAATTCAACGTTAAATGCCTTTTGTATGAAACAAAGAAAACGAAAATTCAGTTTACTTTTGACAGCATTCAATTAAAACAGCATCTATGAAGCGAATAATTAGTTCTTTTCCCTTGGTTCTCTTATTGCTGACTTTTTCGTTTTGGGCTTCCGCCCAAAGTGTAGAGCAAGAAATCATGCTGAATAAGATCAACAAGCTTCGTGCCAATGGATGTAGTTGTGGTGGACAGAAAATGGCTCCAGCAAAAGAACTGAAATGGAGTAAAGTCCTCATGACTTCAGCTTATCGACACGCAAAAGACATGAGAAATAAAAATTATTTTTCTCATTATTCACCTACTGGGACTGATGTAGGAGACCGTCTTGATGCAGTTGGATACGTATGGTCTTTTTGTGGTGAAAATCTAGGAAGCGGCCAAAAGAACTTTGATGAAGTCATGGAAGATTGGATCAAAAGCCCTAGCCATTGTAGAATGCTACTAAATCCGGAAGTAGAAGAAGTCGCAGTTGCCAAAGCTGGCAAATACTGGGTCCAGCACTTTGGCAAAAAATTCGATCAAGACAAGTATAGTCAGAACTAGTAAAGGATAGATGCTAATCCAAATCACATGAAGACGTTCTTCCTTTTTTATTAACTACAATAGTTTCATTGAACCCGAATTAGCATTGGGTTTTCGTCAGAAGGGCTTAAACCTAAATCGTGCATTAGAAGATTAATTACATGTTGAATTACCTGCGAAATATAGCGCTTCGGTAATTTTTTGCTCAATCACCCTAGCGATGCTGTGCCTCATTCGTAAAAAGGTAGATTTCATTGATAGTTCAAGCCTCATTACAAAGTTCTTATACCAATTCTGTTTTAAGGTTTCACTTTATTTTCAAGAATTATTAAATCAAGTACAAGGCAGAAAACGCAAAGATAGCCTTAGCTTTCATCAGTATTTCTAACGAAGTAATTGCTTTTATAAACTTGAAAATATGCGAAATTCTAAAACAGAATTGGTATTAGTGCATATTTCCGGTTAAAATTGACTTAAGACATTGAGGCTCTTTACAGTTGTTATGATTTGAAACATATTTATTGCAATTCAAACAAAGAGTATGGCAAATTAAATTACAATAGAAAATACATTATTGAAGCGCATGGTGGTTAAACATTAGATATTAAGAGAACATCCTCAATTTTTATTTATAACAATAAAATAATTTCAAAAAATGAAATTCCAGTAAGTACTAAATGGGTTAATCCTGTGCGAATGAAATTAGTTGAAGACATTAACATTGAAGGGATTGATTTCATATTCTATTTTGATACTGCACATCGAGAAAAAGTTGGCGAACCTAGCTTGTAAAAAAGATTAATCAGAAAAATCAAAAGAAAAATTAAATATGAATAGGTATTCCTTCCCACACACCAATTTCCTTATTTCTCACATCTAGTTTATAAGCAGTAAATTCTGCTGACCACTTAAGCTTCGATCGATCACAAGCTTTTCATTACTAACAATTTCTCGGCTATCTTTTGGGCGGAAGCCCCAGAGAATAAGAGAATAAAAATCGTATGTTATGGAAGATCGCATCATCAACAAAAAATGGACTAAAAATCGAAGCACCTACTTACTTGTAGGTTTCACCCTCACCCTCTTTTTCGTATTCTCAGCCTTTGAATGGGGAATACCACTACGTGCAGCACCTGAAGAAGCACCAACCTGGACACCTCCTGAAGATATGAATCAGATCGTACGAACAAGTCAGCGAATAATCATGCCTAAACCCCCAATTGAGAAACTGCAGCAAGAAGTAAAAATCGATATCCCTCCCAAGATTGTGACCGAAACAATCGCATATGAAACGAGCGATATAATTGACGCATATGATGCCAGTGAAGATTTCACAGGAGAAGAATTTATAGAGGAAAGTAAGAACGAAGGGAAAATAGAAATCAAAAAAGAAGAAGCTGAAGAAAGCATTTATATCCATGTCGCACGTATGCCTGTTTTCGGGGACTGTAGGGACATTGACGATACAATAGTTCGCGAAGCCTGCTCAACCAAAGCACTGCTAAAATACATTTATGACAACATCCAATATCCGTCTGTGGCTAAGTATAATGGCTTAGAAGGCAAAGTATACGCGGAGATGGTCATCGGCAAAACAGGAGAACTTGATTCCTATAAAATCGTGCGATCGCCGAATCAGATCCTTTCAGATGCGGTGCTAAAAATGCTCGAAAACATGCCACCCTGGCAAGCTGGGATGAATAACTTCGAAGCAGTAAATGTGCGAATCACGATTCCTGTAGTTTTCGAACTGAATTAATGCGCCTCTAGCCAGTTTTGGCCAACGTCCATTCCTATCTTAATAGGAACTTTAAGAGCTGGCAGTGCATTCTTCATTTCCGTATTCACTAACTCCTTGATCTCCTCGAGTTCAGGTTTATAGACATCGAATACCAATTCATCGTGCACTTGCATGATCATCTTGGACTTGTAATTCTTAGCTTTCATTTTATTGTGAATGCTAATCATTGCCAGTTTGATCATATCTGCAGCTGTACCTTGGATTGGTGTATTGATGGCCATCCGCTCAGCATTTCCTCGGGCAAGACTACTTTTTCCATTGATATCACGCAGGGTTCGTTTCCGTCCTTCCATCGTCTCCACATATCCTTTCTCTCTAGCGTCGGCCACGATCGTTTTCATGTAGTTTTCAAGACCTGGAAACTGCTTGAAATATTGCTTGATCAGCTCACTCGCCTCGCTCCTTTTGATCCCGAGTTGACGACTTAAGTTAGTTGCTCCTGCACCATAAGTTATTGAGAAATTAACAGTCTTCGCATTTCGCCTTTGCTCGGCTGTCACCTCATCGAAAGGTACCTCGTACACTTTCGCAGCGGTTGCTCTATGAAAATCTTGATCATTAAGAAACGCCTCAAGCATTCCCTCATCATTGCTAATGTCAGCAATTAACCGAAGCTCGATCTGAGAGTAATCTGCTGCTAATAGCACATAATCTTCGTCACGTGGTATAAATGCCTGTCGGATCTTTCGACCTGCTTCGTCCTTGATAGGAATGTTTTGTAAATTGGGGTTTTCAGAGCTTAATCGACCGGTTGCTGCACGGGCCTGATTGAAGCTACTGTGCACACGGCCCGTCTTGGAGTTGATAAGATTTGGCAAAGCGTCCACATAAGTCGACTTCAGTTTACTGTACTTTCTATACTGTAAAATTTCATTTACAATCTCGTTGTCAATCGCGAGCTCCGTCAATTTTTCAACATCTGTGCTATACTGCCCACTTGATGTTTTTCGCCATCGATAAGGAATTTTCATCCGATCAAACAAAACCTCTCCGACCTGTTTCGGTGACCCTATATTGAACTTCACTCCCGCCATCTCGTAGATACTTTTTTCTTTCTCTAGAATCAATCCAGCTAACACAGTAGAATACTCATTTAGAAATTCACCACTAATCCGCACACCTGCATATTCCATGTCTGCCAGCACTTCGATCAGCGGTTCCTCAATCTTGTCATAAAGCGACTGCAACTTTTCTTTCTCTAATTGTTCGAAGAGGATATTTTTTATTTGCAAAGTAATGTCTGCATCCTCTCCAGCATATTCCGCCACCTTTTCAACCTCAATATCTCGCATGGTGAGCTGTCCTTTTCCTTTCCCTATCAACTTCTCGATCGGCACCATTTTGTAGCTCAGATAAGCCTCCGACAAGTAATCCAGCTTATGTCTTTTGTCTGGCTCGAGTAGGTAATGCGCAATCATTGTATCGTAAAAATACCCTTGCACAGCGACATCATACCACCTCATCATTAGGATATCGTACTTGATATTCTGACCTATTTTCTTGATATCTTTATTTTCGAGAACTGGCTTGAATACTTCTATGATTTCCATCGCTTCTTCTCTTTTGGCCGATAGAGCCACATAATATGCCTCCTTATCCTTAATCGAAAAGGCAAGTCCCACAAGTTCCGCCTCATGCGGATTTATTCCGGTAGTTTCGGTATCAAAACTAATCGCGGGCTCCTTCGAAAGCACTTCTGCTAGTTTTTTGGATTCATCCAAAGAAGTAATCAGTGTATAATTATGCTCTACACTTTTGATATCGTTATCTACCACAGTGTATGCCTCCTCTTTTTTGGGTGCTTGTGTTGCAGAAGGATTGGGGTTACCCCCAAAGAGAGTTCCTTGAACCATATCGCCCTGCCCAAGAATGGAGTGCGCTAGGCTTCTGAATTCCAGTTCTTGGAAAATGGTAGTCAGTGCCTCACGGTCCATCTCATCTATAACATATCTAGCATCATCAAATTGAATGGGAACCTCGGTATTTATCGTTGCTAACCATTTCGATTGTCTCGCTTGATCAGCAAAATTTACTAAATTCTCTTTTTGCTTTCCTTTCAACTCATCCGTAGAATCCAATAGTTTTTCCACAGATCCGTAAATCTTCAACAATTTACTGGCCGTCTTTGCACCGATTCCCGGAACACCTGGAATATTATCAGCAGAATCTCCTTGTAGACCCAGAACATCAATCACTTGTTCAACTTCTTGTATATCGAACTTTTCCAGTACCTCTGGAATCCCTAGAATCTCAACACCATTACCCTGTCTAGAAGGCTTATACATAAATATATTTTCAGACACGAGTTGACAATAATCTTTGTCAGGAGTCACCATAAAAACCTGGAAACCTTCCTTTTCTGCCTGTTTTGCAAGCGTACCTATTATATCATCTGCCTCAAATTCCTGCATTTCAATAATGGGAATATTAAACCCTTCTACAATCTTCTTGATATAGGGTAGAGCGATCTTGATATCATCAGGCTGTTCCTCTCGTTGGGCTTTATAAGCAGGAAAGGCCTTATGGCGGAAAGTAGGGCCACTCATATCAAATGAGACCGCAATATGCGTGGGATTCTGATTCTTCATAAGGTCCCACATAGTCCGCACAAATCCAGTGATGGCGGAAGTATTCACACCTTTAGAGTTAATGAGAGGTCTATTTATAAACGCAAAATGCGCTCTATACACAAGAGCGTGTCCATCCAAAAGAAATAATTTCTTGTTTGCCATTCTATCCAAAATTTAAGAGCGGTGAAGTTAGCATGAAAATTTGTTTCTACAGGCTAATGCAGATAAAATTGCTAATTATTGTATGGATTATTGTTGGCTGAAAAAAAGTTGAAAAAAAATTACTAATTAATCTTTTTCATAAAGTGTAAAAGAGAGTCATGTAAAAAATAGTGGAGACTAGACGATAACAAATAACAAAAACAACACATGTTTACAAAGTGCTATATAATGCATAATACATCTAGGGTATAAAAGGTATTTCTTGCAAAAATTGGCAAGTTATTGGCATTAAGGAGATACAGAAGACGAAACTCAATCTTTGGGATGTAGAAAAAGAAAGAGCGTTTCAGAAAGTACTGTCAGACGAACCGACGAAGAGCATTTTTGTAAAGAAATATGTACGTAGGGACAGCCACAATCGCTAAGAGACCTCAATCGGCTACATTCCTGCATTACTCAATCTTCGATTGGGGACTGGTGCTAAATTAGGTGCCAGTTCCCGATCGATTTTATTAAAGACGAAATATGTATTATGTAAAAATTGCCCTTCGGGACTACGACATAGAGCTAAACGACCCTCGACTGAAACTTTTCCTTTTCTTACTTTTAGTATGTTGCACGAAATTCGTTATGGGATTTCCGGTATAACGGGAGATCGATAAAACGCAATAAATTTTTTCTTGAATTGAAAAACCCAGCTATCTCAAGTTGGACCTTTTTTAAGGTAGCATCATATGATAATTTTGGTAGATGCTTGTTTTATCGCTATTTCCTTTTGGAACTACCCCCTTGTTTGTTCAGAACTTAAAAAATACACAAGACTCGCTCCTATCGCACTGCGACATGCTTATGATAGCCCTTGTTACTGTTTCTCTGGATATGTACTACATGCCAAAAGTAACTAAAGTCTTAATCTAATATCTATTTTATGAGGATAATGCTTTCTTTCTTATTGGGCTTTCGGCCCATAAGATTTGTGGCATTTATTACAATTCAGAGACTTTTGCATTCTACAAGCTCAGTATCACGAGGTCTGGCTTGAGAAAGTGGGGCCTATTTTGTTTTAGATCGATGTACAGTGTCTATCGGGACTTTTCTTCTTTTTTAGGCTTACGCCAAAAGTTTTTCCCAATGTTTTATAAGTAAATATTAGATAACTGGTGTGGCAATACAGTTGTGATTTGTAGCAAAAGAAAATGCTGAGATGTATTGGTGGCAGTCGTTTCGGAATCTCGTAGTACGAAGTTTTTAGTAGCTTGGTGTTGGTAATTATTTAATGATTGTGGTTCATGATTTTTAAGGAATTGATTTCATGGCTGCCCGTCCGAAGCTGATGATTCGGTTCCCTCCTTTTCAATTGATATTTAATCAATTGAATCCTACGGACTAGTCGGTCATATAACAAAAGTTAGGTTTTTTGAAAGATGATAATGTTTGAGATTTGAAGCATCATTACAAAATACCTTTAAATATGAAAACAATGTTAACTACCTCGATCGATGTTTCAGTAAAACAAATGCTTGATACTTCCTACCAAAAATTAATCGCTGGAGATTTTCAAAATGCAATGGAAGCGCTTATGATTTCTCTTAGGAAGATTCTTGATGCGGTAGGATCAGAAAGAATGAACACTGAAATTAAAAACCAATGTATTGAACACCCCATCAGCAAATTGATATTTCAAGATCCGTGTACTTTTCGGTCGTATTCTAAACCAGAAGGTTATGCAGGAGATGCACATTTAATAGATTTTATTTATCGATTATCCACTTTTCCCATTAATACATCAGCGATAGGAAGACAACTCTTTACAATGAATACCTCTTCGTCTTCGACTGAGTCCGTGAGATGGAGAGCGACACACTTAGCAGATTTAATAGACGAGACTTTTGAAAAGAAGGGAGATAAAATAAAAGTACTTAGTGTAGCATCAGGAAGATGTAGAGAATTATCTCTTGTTCCCAATGCAGAAGATAAGATCGAACGATTTGTTTGTTTGGATCAAGATAGAAAGAGCAATGACATTGTTCGTGAAAATAATCCGCAGGATTTCTTGTATGTACATGATGAGTCAATTCTGTTTTTATTGAAGGAAGGGCTAGGTACACAAACATTCGATTTCATTTATTCAGCGGGGCTTTTCGATTACCTTGAAAAGAAGTTAGCAGCCAAGTTGATTCAGAAATTGTATAAAAATGTGGTCCAAGATGGTC
>CALBVQ010000093.1 GCA_937969485.1 uncultured Saprospiraceae bacterium
ATCACATATTCCATCAAAATCTGAGTCAATACATGTAGATTTAAAGTCCATCCAATTTAAGTTTAGTGCACTAGTCACGACATCTATTCTTAAGGTATATTCGCCGGCAGGCAGAGCAAAAGGTTCAGAAGAAAATGTCCCATAAATATCGTAGCTGCCATTTGTCGCTGGTGCCAAATTAATTGTTGTGATAAGATTTCCTGCCTGATCTAAAAGATCAAGAACTCCGACACCCCAAGGACTTGATGCTCTGATGTCTACGGTGAATTCTCCAGCGGTATTAACTTTAACATTATAATCAACCCAAGTATTATCATTGATAAATCCTAATACTTGATCTCCAGATTCCCCATCTGGTGCTGAACCAACTTGTGCTTCATTTACATCAGCGTAATTTTCTGATTCAATCAATCCTGGTAATTGCCAATAAGATCCAATAGTGATAACTGCAACCGCTTCTAGTCCTCCATCTTGTGAATATGCTGTAATCTCTACTTCTCCACCTTTGTTGTAAGATGTTACTAATCCATTTTCGTCAACTGAAGCTGTTCTCGGCTTATTAGAAGACCATGTCACGTCACTATTAGTTGCTATTCCTGGAAACACCGAAGCATTCAATTGAAATTGTTCTTCTAATCCCATTGACGCAGAGGAAGGAGTCAAAAACATATTTGAAACTTGAACAGGAATTTGTCCTAAATTACTGTTGGTAATTGTTACCTCACCTAGAGTGAGCCAACCTTCAGCATGCTCATCTTGAGTGAAATTCGCAAAACGTACCGGTTCTGCATCACTTGAAAAAGCTTCGAGAGGATTTTTGACTCTGAGTAGAATAGTTTGTGACCCATTTGGGATATCTACAGCTGAAATGAATGATCTATAATTATTAGGTACATCAGGTTGAATAGAACTAATATTCCAAGAATCGCTCGACCCTAGTGGAAGTACACTTCCGTCAGCACCTAGATAACCGAATTCAACTTCCCAGCTATCATACATTGGAGCTATTCCATTGTTAATGATATTAACTTCTATTGCTGGTTTATTATTTTCAGCCGTAATTCTGTATTCACTTACATGAAATCTATACCCTGTTTTTTTAGTTGCTTCTAGCGCATTTGCCCACATTGTAGGGTTGCTTTCTTGAGTCAGATTGTTTTTATTAAAAATCCAGTCTTGAAATAGGAAGGTTGGTCGCGTAATATTGAAAACCTCATCTGTATTTTGTTGTGGTGGGTTTTCGCCAATTAGATCAGGATCTCCTGTTACTGTATTCGGAAAAGAATTCCATACAGTCCCTTGAAGATAAGGATCTAGTTCTCCCCCGATAGGGTGATTTTTCCAGTTTAAATCGGCGTCGTTGTTAACTAATCTCGGATGAAAAAACCAAGAATATTGTGGATCATCTGAAATTGATGCACCGAAATATAAACCATCACTATAACCAACTAGCTGAGATTCTGGAACATTGTCTGGAAATCTTGCAAGTAATTTCTTATTGCTAAAAGCTGCAGTGTAAGCATCAATAATTCTATTCTGATTGACTTCGTTCATAGCCCACTCTTCTCCTTCTGGTACAAGCACTTCTCCCGAGCCTAATCCCCACTCTCCAAAAATCCCATATAGTCCATAGTGAACTAAGAATACACCTGGTTCATTGTCATATTTAATCCCGAATTCTTCAATGAATTTTTCTAAAGCAATCATCATGTTCTCATCATTGTAGTCTACCACAACTGAAGGAACACCTTGATTATCACCTTCTCCCTGCCCATCATAATAGGCGTGACTAACGCCTACGTCCTTTAAAAATTGAGGAAGATCAGAATTGTTGAAACCCATGTCCACATTAACTTGTAATTTTACAAACTTTCCAAGAGCTTTCTGTTCTTCAATAAAGTCATCAAAAACACTCCAGTCGAAGTCTCCAGTTTCATACCCGACCATGATCTGATCTAGTCCTACAATTTTACCTCTTAAGCTGTAAGGGAATTCATTATCAACATTATATAATGGTGTTAAACCCTTGAGAGGATTTAATTCTAAACCGTCTTGGTTGGGATTGAACTCTAGCGTATTCCACGTTTGACCAAATACCAGCAGACCAATAAGGGTGAATAGACAAATAAAAGTAATTCTCATAATTTTTCTTTTTCAATTTAATTTTTGTAAAAATTCACTTCTTTTTTTTCTCAATCATAGGATACAAATACGCTATGATTTTACCATTCCATGAATTGAATTTATGGTTTCCGATATTGATACGTGAAGAAGTTATTTTACCCTAATGAAATTTTAGAAAAAATAAAAATTGGATGAATTGAATTTGGTGAAATTACCCTTGATGCTAGTGTTTATAGACAGTGTGGAGCTTGGATTTATTTTGCACCGAATTATGTATTAGATTTTCGCATTAGATAGCTAATGCATATTTCGGATTTAAGAAAAGTGATTTATTTCTGTGGCTTCCGCCAAAAGAAAAGACAGATTAACTTCTTTCCAGCACCAACTTCATCTTCGCAATCCTATCTTCAAGTTTTTCTGTTGACATCTTGGCTCGCAATCGGTCTACAACGATAGGAAAGGAGAAGGGCGTCGCTCCACTTGGTCTGCTGATGATGAATTTACTCTCTTGGATCCGCTCAAGTGCAGCTCGCATACGAGCTTCCTCTAGCTGAAAAGTCATCACCTCATCGAAGGTCTGTTGATATAATAAGTTATTCGGTTCGTACTTTTCAAATACGTCGAACAATAACTGCGATGAGCTCTGTAAATGCCTATCTTTTTTCGAGGCGCCTGGAAACCCAGTAAAGATGAGCCCACTAATCCTGGATATATCCCTAAACTGTCGACGTGACATTTCTGCTGCATTGATAGAGCCTTGAATATGAAGTTCAAGATCTCTTGAATGAAACAGCTCTTTCGTAATGATCGCATCGATGTCAATTTCTTGATCACTCAGCAGCTCGACTCCATAATCATTCATCGCAATCGTGAAACTTATCGGTTTCATATCCCCAATCCGCTTGGCGATCAACACCCCAAGTCCTTCATGAACATACCTCCCTTCGTAAGCATACATAATCAAGTGATATCCCTCTTTATCCTTAAAGTACTCAATCAAAAACTCATCTGTTCGAGGGACATACGACTTCTCTTGTTGCAATAAAAATAGCGGTTCCAACATCCGCACTTCCTTCTGTTGATTCTTCGGTGAGTTATAAAAGCTATCGTATTCTTCTCTTAGTACTTCTGCCAAATTACTAGATAACGGCATTCTCCCGCCCATAAATGACGGCACTCGCCCTGTCTTTTTTGTCGTCTTCTTAACGTACATCGTCATCTCCTTAATCCGCACAAATTCTAAATTCCGCCCACTAAACCAAAATACATCACCACTAGTCAATTGACCTGCAAACCATTCCTCCACTGTCCCTATTTTCTTGCCACTCATGAAAGCGATATTGATCGATGCAGAGCTCGTAATCGTCCCTATACTCATTCTATGCCGCTGTGCTATTTTTCGACTTGTTACTTTATACACACCATTGACAATCTCTACTTTCTTGTACTCATCATATGCATCAAGCGACGCACCGCCATAAACTAAGAAACTCAAACACCATATCCATTCTTCTTCAGTCATGGAATCCATACAGAAGGTTGATTTTATTTCCTCATAGATTTCCTTTGGGCGGAAGCCCTCTGAAACCGCTAAAGTCATCAGATATTGAATCAAAACATCAAACGAACGAATGTATGGAATCCTATCCTCTACTTCCCCTGTCGTAATAGCTTTTCTCAAGGCTCCACTTTCTATTATTTCAAGTGAATGCGTAGGAAGAAAATATATCTTGGAGGTGGCTCCAGGGGCATGACCACTCCTACCCGCACGCTGTAAAAAACGAGCGACTCCTTTGGGGGAACCTACCTGAACAATTGTTTCAACAGGACGAAAATCGACCCCAAGATCCAAACTCGAAGTACAAACCACAGCTTTGATCGTCTCATCGTGTAGCGCATTTTCAACCCACTCCCTAAGATTTCGAGCAATCGAACCGTGATGCATTGCAATTATTCCTGCCAATTCAGGGGCATGATCTAGAATCTTTTGATACCATATTTCACACAAGGCCCGAGTATTGATAAAAATGAGGGTCGATCTGCTGTTTTTTATAATTGGTATCAGCTTGTCAATCATCCGAATGCCTAAATGCCCCGCCCATGGAAAACGCTCAATCTCGTCGGGAAAAATAGTCTCGACAATAATTTTCTTCTTGATTTTAGAGCGAATCAAAAGGCCTTTGGACGCTAAGTCCTTACCTAATAATACCTCCATACTTTGCTCCATATTCCCTATGGTCGCAGAAATACCCCATATCCGTAAACCAGCACACAAGGTCTTAAATCTAGAAAGTGCAAACTCCACCTGCACGCCTCTTTTACTTCCCACCAGTTCGTGCCACTCATCAACAATAACAGCTTTTAATTGACGAAAAAACCTAGGATAACCCTTAGTGGCAAGAAGAATATGAATACTTTCAGGGGTAGTAATGAGAATATCAGGTGGATTTGTCAATTGTTTTTTCCGCTGAGCAGTCGTTGTGTCTCCAGATCGGACACCTACAGTCCAGTCCATCCCCATTCCCTCAATCGCTCGGACAGCAGCCTTTTCAATTTCTTTGGTCAGAGCGCGAATAGGGCTAACCCATATGGCTTTCAACCCTTTTTTCTTGAGATGACGATGATTGCAAAGGATGGGAATCAACATGGAATAGGTCTTTCCACTACCTGTTGGGGCATTAATGATCCCGTTCTGACCCGCAGAGTAGGCTCTCCATGCTTGATCTTGGAAAGGAAAAACTCTCCACCCATTAGCGGCGAACCATAATTCGCCGTCATGCATCACTTTGGGTAATTTTCTTTTTGCCATCTATTTATTGCAATTGCACTAGGTAGTAACATCCTCAACCATCTAATACCAATTCTGTTTTAGAATTTCGCATATTTTCAAGTTTATAAAAGCAATTACTTCGTTAGAAATACTCATGATAGCTAAGGCTATCCTTGCGTTTTCTGCCTTGTACTTGATTTAATAATTTATTACGTCTTGAACTTCCTGCGAAACATAGCGCTTCGCTAATTTTCACTCAATCACCATAGCTGCAAAAACAAATTTAAAGAAAACATTTTCCTTTTTTTCCCTAACTAAATTATCTCCTGCACGTTTCATACCTTTACCCCCACAATTATAAAAATGACAAGACACAGCACCGCACAGGTTTGGAAAATAGAAATACTATGGTGGTTGATAACTCTCGTAGTATGCGCAATAGTTATGATTCCTATCTATGTCAACACGCCTGACTTTCCACTCAAAGGTGTAAACATCATGTACATCGTTTTGGCGATCACCTATACACGATACATTTTCTTGTTGAGATATACACCTCTCGCTTATTCCTATTTCTTTAAAGCAGCTATTGTACTTAGCGCGCTCATTGTATTCTTTCTTTTGGGAGATGGATTGATGACGCTTCAGAATATGCTTGACGAGGATGGATTCTTGACTTTTCTTAGTCATTTAGAAGGTGATTCAGCGGCTTCGATGTTCCATTATATTCGTTCGGAATATTTTTTCTTCGGTGTAACTTGCATGGTTTGTGCGATTATTATGCCAATCCGAATGATTGTTAGTATTTTTCGGCAGAGAAACAGAGGAACGACTTAAAATCATAGGATGTATTCAGATCAACAGCAACGAACTTTTTTTGACAAGAGTAAGGCTTTTATTAGTGGGGCTCCAGGCCCAAAGGATATTGATGACTTACGTCAAATAATAGAGTTTCACGAATGGAAGTACTACGTGCAGAATAATCCCGTCTTGAGCGATTACGAGTACGATATGTTGTTCAAGCAACTCCAAAGTATAGAGCGTGCACATCCAGAATTGATTACTGCTTCTTCTCCAACCATGCGAGTTTCTCAGGATATTACAGATGAAATCGGTAAAGTGAAGCATCTAACCCCCATGCTTTCTCTCGACAATAGTTACAATGAAGAAGATATCGAAAGTTTCGCGAAGTCTATCCGAAAAGTAACTGGTGTAGAAGATATGCGATTCTCGGTTGAACCTAAATTTGATGGAGGAAGCATTGCTTTGGTTTATGAAAATGATCTGCTAATTCGAGCGGCAACACGCGGGGATGGGACACTGGGAGAGGAAATGACTGCAAATGCCAAGACGATTAAGTCGATCCCTTTAAGGGCAGCTTTTTCGAAACACGGTATATATAGGGTAGAACTAAGAGGAGAAGCCGTTATTCGTAAAGACATTTTTGATAAAGTAAATGAAGAGCGACAGAAAAATAACGAGGCTCTTTTTGCCAATCCACGAAATGCGGCAACAGGAGGGCTGCGAATGAAAGATCCCAATGAAACTGCCAAACGAGGAATTGATGTTTTCGTTTTTCAAATGTCATATGCTGTGGACGAAAATGAAACCAATATTCTTAATTCGCTCGAAACACATTCCAAGTCTATTTCACTACTAAAAGATTTGGGCTTTAAAGTGCCAGATAATTCTTTTGGGGTGTATGATACACCTGCGCAAGTAGCGGCTCATTGCTCGAAATGGGAACAAGAACGAGAGAACTATCAATATGAAATTGATGGAATGGTGATCAAAGCAGATGACTATGAGTTACAAGAAAAAGCAGGTTCGACTCAACATCATCCCAGATGGGCAATAGCATATAAATTTAAGGCCAAACAAGCAACTAGTACCTTAGAAAAAGTAGAATATCAAGTGGGAAAGACGGGATTTATTACTCCTGTAGCAAAGATAGCTCCAGTCGCATTGGCAGGAGTAACAATTTCATCAATCTCCCTGCACAATGAAGAATTTATTCAGTCCAAAGACATAAGACTAGGGGATACTGTTCTGGTGGAGCGGGCTGGTGACGTAATTCCTTACATTGTAAAATCGATGGAAGATCTGCGAACAGGAGAAGAAATACCAATCGATTTTCCTACACAGTGCCCATCATGTGAAACGGCACTAGTCAAAGCTGAAGGGGAAGCCAAGTGGCGATGTGTGAACTCGACTTGTGAGGCTCAAGCTCTGCAACGAATGATTTTTCATGTCTCTAAAGAAGCGATGAACATCGATGGATTTGGGAAGTCATATGTAGAGCGTTTTCATGAACTCGGATGGCTAGAATCACTAGCAGATATCTACCGACTTGACTACGATTATATAGCAGCGCTCGAAGGTTTTGGACGTAAGTCCGCGGATAAACTCAAGCTAAATATCGACTTAGCTAAACGAAATCCCATTTACAGATTGCTCAACTCCTTGAATATACATCACCTGGGCAGGAAGGCAAGTAAGATCATTGCTGAGAAGATAGATCATGTGCTCGATCTTCAAAACTGGACGCAGGAGGATTTCACTTCGATCAAAGATATCGGTCCCATTGTTGCACGTGAGGTCATTGCTTACTTTTCAAATGAGAAGAATATTGCTGTTCTTAAAGAGATGGAAAGCCTAGGAGTGAATCTTACTCAAACAGAAGATGACCGACCTGTGGAAGTCGCTGAAGATGCACCATTTGCAGGTAAGACGATACTCTTCACAGGGTCTCTTCAGCAAATGACTCGTAAGGAGGCACAAGAAAAAGCACTGTTAGCAGGAGCCAAAAATATAAGCGCAGTAAGTAGTAATCTGAATTTTCTTGTAGTGGGAGAAAAGGCAGGTTCAAAGCTCAAAAAAGCAGAAGCCATAGGCACTGTCATCATTCTCACCGAGGATGATTTTCTCGAAATGATAAAATAATTTCGGGAAATTGCAACCCCTTTCTAAGAGCGTGCGTCTTTAAATCAACTACTCAAATTTCAACCAGTGGCAGGAATAACAACTCATATTATTGAGGATTGCATAAAAGGCAAACGAAAAGCACAAAACCAATTATACTCGCAGTACTGCGATGCGATGTATAATATATGTGTGCGAATGTTGAAAAATACAGCGGATGCCGAAGATATGTTAGTGAAATCGTTCACCGACGTATTCAGCAAACTCAGTCAATACCGAATGGAAGCCTCCATTGGTGCATGGATCAAACGCATCGTAATTAATAATTGCATCACTTATTTACGAAGCAAAAAATCCATGGATGAATGGGATGACAAATACGACCCTGTCGATGACAGTCATACCGAACCTGCCGATGTAGATTATTCTGTAGACACTATAAAGAGAGCAATGATGCAGCTTTCCGATGGGTACAGAACAAGTATAAATCTATACCTTTTCGAAGGGCTAGATCATGTAGAAATTTCGGAATACCTCAACGTTTCCGTTTCGACCTCTAAGACGCAGTATCACAGAGCGAAGAAAAAATTAGTGGAAATTTTGAAAACCTTAAATTAAAGAAGATGGAAGATAAATTAAAATCATTTATCCGAGAGAATCGGCAAAGTTTCGATTCTGAGAAAGCACCTAAAAATGCTTGGTCGAAGGTAGAAGGGAATTTGGGCTCAAGCCCAAAGAAAGGGAGCATTAGCTTGAGAAATATGTGGTTAATATTGGTAGGTGTTGTAGTACTGTTCGCTGGTGTAGGCGTGGTAGGTTATAATTATATGTCTGACAATGAAACCCAAGATTTTCAGTATGCCGAAATTAAGGACGATGAATACAAGCAGATGCAGCAACACTATAAACCACTGTTGCAATCTACGGAGCAGAAATTTGTAAATCAGGTAAATACCCCTACTGTAATGGAGGAGCTAAGTGATCTCGATGAAGGATTTAGCGAACTCCAGACCGACTATCTCAGTAATGACGCAGTTAACAAAGAGATGATGCTTCGGTTGATGAAAGAAAATTATGAATTAAGAATTAAAATCTTAGAAATGGCGATGAATAGAATTCAACAAGAAAACGCCGTTCCTACAACACTATCAAAAGAAAATAGCAATGAATACTAAAATAAAATTATTCACACTTCTTACGATTCTTACTTGTTTTATAACAGGGCAATCGTTCACGGATTACGATCTTGAAAAAACCTATTCGGAAGAATACGCGCTCAGTGCTGACGGGACACTAGACTTGTATAATAAGTACGGAGAAGTCAAAATAATGACGTGGGATCAGCAGCGGACTAAGATTGATGTAGTAGTAAAAGTGGACGCTCGAAACGATAAGAAAGCCCAGGAAATGATGGACCGTATTAATATCGAGTTTAATAGCAATGGCAATTATGTTTCAGCTAAAACGGTTTTTGATGAAGGTGACTACAGTAACTATAAGACTAACTACAACACAAAATACGTAATCAACTATACAGTCTACATGCCTGCGAATGCGCACTTGAAAGTCTTTAATAAGTATGGAAATACTTCTGTAGAGGCACTTGAAAGAACCGTAGACGCTGAGATTAAGTATGGGAACATAAAGATGGATAATGTAGCAGGTGATGTGAAGTTAATGCTTGGGTATGGAAATGCAGATTTCAAGAGTATGCGTGATTTTAATGCTGAAGTAAAATACTCTAAAGTCCGTGCCGGTGATATTCAGAACATGAAAATGGAATCCAAGTATTCAGAGTTTTCGTTTGATAATGCTGCGAATGTGCAAATCCAGTCTAAGTATGATACCTACTATTTTACCAAGGTTAACAGCCTAGCAAATGAAGGGAAATATGACGACTTTCGAATTAAAGAATTGGGAGAAATGGATATCAGCTCGAAGTACACCAGCGTTGATATTGATATGGTCCTTAGAAAATTCTCCATTAACCAGAAGTATGGTGGCGTGAAAATAGGAGAGATGGGAAGTGACATGGAAGAGGTGTATCTGGATGTGGAGTATACAAATGTGAAGATTCGAAGAGTAAATACAGGTTACACACTTGATATGGACGGAGAATACACAGACTATGATCTTCATGATGACTTTGAAGCAACGATGAAGTCAGACAAAGATGATAAAAATATAAGGCTGAAAGGACATTATGGAAATGGTGCGACGAAGATCAGAGCGAGTATGGAATACGGCGGATTAAGAATCGACTAAAAAGATAACTGAGTGTTTTATCAAAATTGAAGGAATAGGGCTGACGGGCTTTATTCCTTTTTTATGGGCTAATAATTCTAACCCTTCACGTTTGGCAAGCTTTTACTTTTAGAGATTCTTTGAACTTGAAATATGCTTTAAGAAGTCTATTACGAGCTGAAACTGCTTCGATAATGGGAATGTGTAGTTCATTTGATGTCAGAAAGTTCAGGAGGTAATAAATTTTCTAATGCATAATTCGGTTTGAAAAAGAATTGGCTCTTCCTTTGATCTCTCAGGGAGCATGTTCGAGGTTTATATTGGCTTTACAGAAAAAAGAATAAAGGAAAACGCTGCAATCCGACTTCGTAATGTTGATAGGCGTTGGCACAGTGAAAAGTATGATAAGATGATTTTTGTTTTGTGCATGGCGTGCCACAAAATACGGAATCTACTTACTTATTCTCACTCTATCTCTTCTCTGTTTCAAATTTTCACAATCCCATTTTTTATTGCGTAAATAGCAAGACCAATTCTATTTTTTACATTAAATTTCTTAAATAGATTTTCTCTATAACCGTCTATCGTTTTTGGGCTCAAATACATTTTCGTGGCAATTTCTTTGTACGTGAGATCAGTACAGCAGAATTGTAGAAACGAAAGTTCCCTATCAGAAAGAATACTCTGGATGTTTTCAACGTCGCTTAATTCTTGAATTAGTAAATTACTAGTCATGTCTGTATGAAAGAACTTACCATTCAGAACGGTGCTGATTGCATTTTTAAATACTAGTGGTTCGATGTCCTTCAAGATGTAGCCCTTTGCACCATTCTTAAGCATCTCAATAATAGTTCGTTCATCATCATCCATCGATAAGACTAAAACAGGAATATTTGCATGATTTAGCTTTAACCATTTGATAGTCTCTTTGCCATCCATTATTGGCATCTTAACATCAAGTAGGACAAGCTCAGGCGCAGGATAATCTGAAGAAAGATACTTTACGAGTTCTGTGCCGTTGGATAATTGTGCAATCACTGTGTACTCTCCAAAGCTCTCTACTAACTTTTTCAAAGAATTTGAAATAAGCAAGTGGTCATCGACGATTATGATTTCCTTCTTTTGCATTTACATTGTTATCCTATACTAATGGTCATTTCTGTTCCTACACCAAGCACGGAATGAAATGTTATATCTGCTCCTATTAATGTAGCTCTTTTTTCAAGATTTATCAAGCCAGTACCACGGATTTCATCATGTAAGCTAAATCCTTTACCGTTGTCTGCTACAATAATTGAATATTGATCATCCATTTCAGTAATTTCAATCCTTAGAATACTAGCCTCTGCGTGTTTAAGCGAGTTATTAATGAATTCTTGAATCATCCTAAAAATAATGACTTCGTTCTTTTGTTCAATCTCTACTTTTTCTGGATGTTTAAATTCAACTTGTATAAGTCCAAGTCTCTCTAATCTATCGCGCTCAACATCGATCATCGCGATTAATCCCAAAGATTGAATAACGTCGGTATTCAAGGTTTTTGACAAGGATCTCACTTCGACTATACTTTTTTTTACAAGGGCTGTTATCTCAGCTAATTCGTCTTTGTTAACACGTTCGTGCTGCATGAGCATTCCTAGCTCCATGGAAGCTATCGATAATAGTTGACCGATGTTATCATGTAATTCCCAGCCAACGTTCTTAAGGTTTTGCTCTGTAATTTCGGCTTCCGCCAAAAGTAATTGTTCTTGAAATTGAAGCTTATCTCGTTCTTTTTCAAGTGAGAATTGCATCTTTTTTCTTTCTAGATAACTTACCAGTCCTATGAAAAACGTCACTAGAAAGAAGAAAGCTATACTTACTAATACAATGAGTAGTTGTATTCCTTTTTGCTCCATAAAAAACCAGTTGTAAAACAAAGATACATTAACATTCCGCTCAAGCCTAGAATGGAAAGTAAACTATCACTCTCATTAATTTCTTCAAGTTGATTACTTAATACAGTGATAGGTAAACTGCATAAATGATATACCAATAAACCAATACAGATCCAAGTAAATAACATCTTATACAAATGCAGTATTTTCTCAGTCCGAGCTATGTAATAGAAATAAAAACAGCAATACAAACTGAGTAAGATACTTGAACAGCCAAATGCCAAGTTCAAAAATTTACTGTAGGGGTCCCCTACATATGCTATATTAGCGATAAGGCTAGTAAAGAAGATTGTCAGAGAAGTAAATACCACCTTTCTGAAAAAAGGAATTTTTAGCTCTTTGTAAAATATATAGCTAAAAACAAAGAATTCAATTATCGATAGAATGTTATATAAAATGATATTACTATTGAGAATTGATGCAAAATAAGTTGAGAATATTTCAATAAAACATACAAGCCATAGATAGTAAATCACAAATCTTAAATAAGACTCCTTATATTTATTAAAGCAGATCGTCCCAATAATTGCGCAAATCAGTTCTAGATAAACAATACTGTCCAGTAGGAATTCTAAGACATTCATAATTTTAATTGTTTACCAAGTGTGGCCTCTAGGTGGTGACATATTAACTCTGTTTAGCGCAACATACTCATTCGGGGAATCGGCTCCATCACGAGTTGCAACTGGATTTGCCTTTAAACTTTTAAGTGTTACTAATTTACCTTTGGAAGCGATAGGATCAAAAGGTATGAATTCACCATCAATTTCACATGTTGGATAAAGTAAGAAGGATAGATCATAACGTTGGTTATCTAACGTATTACCATTTTGCTGTAGAACTTGCTCTTCATATCTAGTAAAATAAAATTCTATACCAGCTACTTTTTTCTCAGCAGTTCTAGATTCTTCTTCCAGCATTTGTAAATAGGGCAGTAAGATGTTCAAGGGAATATGACCGCTTATGATTGCATCATTAGATCCATCTGTTTGCTTGTTCATAATATTTGCAATTGCTTCACTATTCGAAATAAGATGTCTAGATAAATCTACAGTTGGTCCTGAACTTGATTGCTGGCATAAATAGTAGGCGATAATTCCGCCTACAAGGGCACCTGTTGCCAACAGGATGAGCCCTTCTGTGATTGTAATTGTTTCGTACATAATGGAGTATTTAATTTTAATCTAAGTTAAGGATAAATAATAGGACTTAATGTTTTTTTGATGAAAGGGGGGATTAATCTAAAAGATAGGGGAAAAAGCCCCTTCTGTAAAGGGTGAGAATATTCTTACTCAAGGCTTTACTTGTTTCTAGATTTGGCTATCCAAAAAATTATGTAACTAAACAATTTATTATGAATGACAATACTAAGGCATTCTTAAGTCCTACAAGATTAGCTTATCCTACCTTGGAAAGGTTTTATCCTTGGAGAAGACCGTGCCCCCAAAAAATTCTAATGGTCACAGATGGCTATGTCGGATTATTTCTCAATGGTTCATTTAGCAATTACTACTTTGGCTTATCCGCAGTAATTGATACGTTGCTTGATCAAACAGATTATTTTGTCAATTTCAAGTTGACCTTGGCTCACAGACAAACGGATACTAACAAGCCAGCTGGACCGATTAGTAGTCCGGTATATCAGAGATATGGGCCAAATTTTGAAAATTTTCGATTTACAACAACAGCAAATGACGTTAAAACAAACAAGACATTTGATATAAATGACTATGATCAAATTTGGTTGTTTGGGGTTCGAACCCTTGATCAATTTAGTTTGACAGATGATGAGTTAGAAATCTTGACAGACTGGATGGAAAAAGGAGGCGGACTATTTGCGACTGGAGATCATGCGGATCTTGGCGCAGGCCTTTGCTCGCGAGTTCCACGAGCTTCAAAAATGAGAATGTGGACAGATGTTCTAAATAGTCAAGGAAATATAGTAAAATCTCCACCTAACCCCACAGGTGTAAATAGACATGACACTCTCGTCAAAGGACATGATAGCACGTATACTTTTGATGATGAGTCAGACGATATTCCTATGAAAATCTCTCCTAAGTTTTATTACAGTTGGTCATGGCATCCGTTCTTGCAAAGGAAGCACCCTCATCCAATCCTATGTGGTAAAGACGGAGTAATTGACGTGCTCCCAGATCACCCTCATGAAGGTGAAGTTATAGAATCAAATCAAGTGAAGATCAATGAGGTGTTGGTAAATGGCAAAGATGAATTTCCTAAATATCAAGGAAATAATTTCAGACCAGAAGTGATAGCGCATGCTCATGTTCAAGCCGATCATACCAACAGTAATGATTCTAATAAGGGCGCAGCTAATGCGAAAACATTCGGAGCAATAGGTGCCTATGATGGTTATAAAACGAATGTAGGACGTGTGGTAGTAGATTCGACTTGGCATCATTGGTTTGATGTTAACCTTGTAGGAAGACCAGTAGGAAATTTAAATACAGCACCATTTAATAATTCCAATCCTAAAACTCAAGGCTTTAATGCAACACCAGCAGGTCAAGCAGAATATAAAAGAATTCAAAATTACTTTATTAATACAGGGCTGTGGCTTGCACCAAAATCGGATAGAAAATGTATGCTTAAAGGCCTTACGTGGTACTATGTGTTTAGGTATCCAGCGGTAGAAAGGTTAAAACCTAGTCTTTCAATTTTGGAACTAGGAGTTACTGCAAGAGATGCATTGGGAAGAGTGGCAGGTCAATGTAATTTAAGATCTTGGATTTTTGAAATATTGCCAATCGAGTTCAATCGACTTTTTGAACGCTTGAATCAGAAGCTTCCAGAGGATTGTTTGTCATGTCCACCAGAAGATTTATTAGAAATCTATGTTCTCGGTCATCTGACTAGAAACTTTCTAGAACTATCGTATAAGTTGAAGGACTTTACACCTGAAGACAAAAAAGCGTCAGCGATTCTAGATGAAGAGCTAGATAGTCTTTTTGAAAAAGGAGTTCAAGAAGGAGTTCAGAGTATGTTAAAAGATTTTGACAAGAACATTACTTCCTCACGAAGAGAGCTAAGGAAATTAATGAAAGTCGATTTCAAATAGAATTGGTACAAGTTTAATTTAAGTGAGTTATTATTGCTTATGAAGGCCAGGAAACCAATTGAATGAGTACCCTTCTGCCAAGTAAGTAATCCTATAAGAATGCCTAGAAGATTTTCTGGGCATTCTTTGTTAATTTTACTGGTCGACACAGCCCTTTACTTTTAGAGATTCTTTGAACTTGAAATATGCTTTAAGAAGTCTATTACGAGCTGAAACGGCTTCGATAATGGGAATGTGTAGTTCTTTTTATGCTCACCGTGATGGTGACCGCGCCTGCGCTTCAAAAGAACTGTTGAGCTCCCATTCTTTTGTATTTTAACCCAATTTATTAATTGGAACTATAGGAAACGTTTCAGCATATGGCTGAGCCGTCGCTGAAAAAAGAGCAATATTAATTGCTGATTACAAATTTTTGAATTAAAGCACACTATCAACTTCTTCCATAACTTCCGTATCCCAATTTGGAAACCAACCTGTTATTTTGGCGGAAGCCTTTTCTCTTACATCTTTATTAATAAAACTTGCGATCGTGACCAAGCCGAAACTCAGCATCCCTAGATCATCTGTATAACCTAAAACAGGCGTGAGATCCGGTATCAAATCGATAGGAGAAACTAAATAACCAAGTGTTCCAATGATGATGTTTTTAGCCCAACTAGGCGTTTCGTTTCTTCGGAAAGCAAAGTACAAAAGCATAGTGGTATAAAGTAACTTAGAACCTAGCTTGCCTGGCTTTGTTTGCAATAAAGTAAAGAGCTTTTCTTTTGAGAAAAACTGCTTATAAGATTGCAGAAGTTTTTTAATATCCATGTTGCTAATTTAGTAATATAATTCCAAAAGTAGTGTAAAAGTTCCTTGTCTAGCTTGAATATGGGACAATCAGTAAGCGAATTGAATTTTTGGCGGAAGCCAATAAAACATAGAAAAGAGTACTTATTCTTCCTACATGTCAAAATGCGCCCTTGATAAACAAGAGATTACAAATGTCTATTGTGATAAAACGATAAAAAAAGCTTACCTTTGCAGCCCTAAATTAGGAAAATTGATAATTGGACAATCAGTTCAGTTATTGTATTATATAACTAGAGTGAGAATATGAGTCATAAGCTACTTTATGTAACCCAAGAAATGAATCCTTATACTACAGTTTCTGAAATTTCAGAGATCGTGAGACAGCTGTCACCGGCGATGAAGGATAAGGGAATGGACATACGGATATTGATGCCAAAATATGGTAATATCAATGAGAGAAGACATAAGTTACACGAAGTTGTTCGTCTTTCAGGAATGAATATTATTGTTGATGACGATGATTTCCCATTAATAATAAAAGTTGCGACACTTGCTCCTTACAGATTGCAAATCTATTTCTTGGATAACGAAGAATTTTTCAAGAGAAAGAGTGTATTTCAAGATGACGATGAAAAAGCATTCGATGATAATGCGGATCGTATGATTTTCTTTTGTAAAGGAGTACTAGAGACGTTGAAGAAATTTGGATGGGCACCGGATATTATCCATTGTCATGGTTGGATGACTTCATTAGTTCCATTGTACCTAAAGAAGGTATATATGAACGAGCCGATTTTTGAAAATTCTAAAATTATTTTCTCTGCTTTTGAAAATGAAGTAGATGAAAATTTCAAAGAGAGATTCTTGAATAAGGCCACTATCAATGAGATGGGACAAGAGGATCTGGATGATTATCTAGACGGAGATAAGTTGAGTTTAAATAAAGGTGCATTATTGTCGTCTGATGCGGTAATTGTAGGAAGCGAAGACCTTACGGATTTCGTTAAAACTAATGCAGGCGATAGAGCAGTTCTAGAATATCAATCTCAAGAACAATTAATTGATGCTTATATCGGTTTTTATAACAGCTTAGTGGAGACAGAAGAGTAATTCCGTCCTCTTTATTTAAAGATTTTATATTTATGAACGTATTTCAGCGTTTGAATAGCTCATTGTTTATAGCATGTTTTGCTTTGCTTATCATGTCGTGCAATGATCCATCGATTGTAGGTTCAGGGCTACTGGATGATGATCTAGTACAGGTTGAATTTACCGATACCTTTTCTATTGTAGCAACTACGATTACTGGGGTTGATAGTATCTTGACTTATAGTGATATTCAAGTAACTAATGATGTATTCATTGGAGAGATAGATGATCAGTATTTTGGTACTCAAACTTTTGATGGGTTTTTCTTACCGGGTCTTGGTGCTACAAATCCGTCGTACTACGATTATGATAATGAGGCATTTCCAACTGTAGATTCTGTTGTGTTGATTCTGAATATTGATACTTCCTTGTATTTCGGAGATAAAGATGTACTTCATGATGTAGATGTGTTTTTACTCGAGGAGGAGCCCGACTTTGATGGAGAGTATTATTCCAATCAGGATTTTGCTACTGATGCAACGCCTATAGGGGAAAATGTTGACTTTAAGGTTGACTTTGAGGATTACCAATTTATTTTTGATGGAGACACAACCGAAACTGCAGCATCTATTAGATTGAAGCTTGATAATTCCTTGGGTGAAATGATTGTGATGGATACTTTTGCTGCCGCAAGTGATACATTGTTTCGTGACTTGGTTCCAGGATTCAAGATCGTAAACAGGCCTGATGCAACAGGAGTGATTTCACTAGATCTTGAAACGAAGACTTTGCTTGATAGAGGAAATAAACTATTCGTTTTTTACACTGATACTATTTCGAAGTTCTATTCTTATCCACTAGGTGGAGTTCGTCACTTGTACAACGAGAAGGATAGAACGGGGAGCGCGCTTGAGGAGGCATTATCTACTCCTTCTATAGGTGATAGTTTATTACTTATTCAAGGTTATGGTGGAGCTGACATCAAATTAGAATTTCCAACTGCGAGATTTGAAGCACTAGGTAATGTCCTGTTGAAAAAAGCAGAAATAGAAATGACAGTTGCATCCTTACCAGGAGATGATGAATTTGATAATCCAATGCGTATTATATATATAGATAGCGAAGATCCTGACGATGGTGAAAGAGAGATCGTTATTGATTTAGTAAATGCGTCGAATGCGTCGGCAATAACATCAGGATTTGGAGGTACTGTACAAGAAGAAAGGGATGAAAATGATGAACTTGTTCGAAGATTTTATACCTTTAACGTGACAGCGTACTTTCAGCAACTTTTGAAAGAAGGTTCAGATGAGACAGGAGTTCTTTATCTTGAAGCTGCAAGTCCTGAATTAATTATTGGTAGAAGTGTGATTTATGGCGCAGGTCATAGTACATATCCAATGAAACTTAAATTTACTTACTCAATTCCAAATTAATATTCCATGTGTGGAATCGTTGCGTATCTAGGTGATAAACAAGCCTACGATATCATTATTGAAGGACTGCGTAGACTTGAATATCGAGGATATGATAGCGCAGGTGTGGCACTTCTTAATGGTAACTTACATATTTACAAAAAGAAGGGAAAGGTTGAAGATCTTGTCACATTTGCTAATGACAAAGATATTACAGCCAATTTGGGAATAGGCCATACCAGATGGGCTACTCACGGTGAACCGAATGATAAAAATGCTCACCCTCACCTAAGTAGCAATGGGCGAGTAGCAGTAGTTCATAATGGGATAATCGAAAATTTCAATACCCTAAAGCAGGCACTGGAGGATCTCGGACATGAATTCAAAAGTGATACCGATACTGAAGTTCTCGCACACTTAGTCGAAGAATATTTAGAAACGGATAAACTCGACCTTGAAGGCGCAGTAAGAAAGGCAATCAGTAAAGTCGTAGGAGCTTTCGCTATTGTTGTACTTGATCGGCAGAATCCTGACCTCATGGTAGGTGCAAGAAGATCAAGCCCATTGGTAGTAGGTCTTGGAAAGGATGAATATTTTATCGCTTCCGATGCTACTCCAATCGTGAAGTATACAGATAAAGTTATCTATTTAAAGGATGATCAGATTGTCACGATTCATAGGAAAGAAGGTTATGAGGTCAAAAATATTGCTAACGAAATTCAAGAAGTTAGTATTAAAAAACTTGACTTAAAGCTAGAAGAATTAGAAAAGGGAGGGTATGATCATTTCATGTTGAAAGAGATTTTTCAACAACCTGATACTATTTTTGAAGCAATGCGGGGTAGGATCAATGCAATGGAAGGG
>CALBVQ010000094.1 GCA_937969485.1 uncultured Saprospiraceae bacterium
TTGTGCTTCGATTTACTGGGGCTTACGCCCAAAATTTCATAAATAATACAGGAGGAATAATTTCGGATAGAATTCAATCGGAAATTATTCCTTCCTTTTTTCAAGTTCAAGTTACAGACTTACCGTTCCAGATGAATGATAGTTTTGGATTGGAAAAGGTCTGTTTGCACATAAGGCATCAAAGACCAACAGACCTAAAAATAGAATTACTATCCCCACAAGGAACTAGTGTTTGGTTGTCAAATAGAAATGGAAGTAACAATAATTATGGTTATCTAAATACATGTATTGTTCAAAACGGTTTTAATGGCGAAGTCCATAATCCAGAGCGTTTATTTGAGGGAGAATACAGTGCAGAAGGGAGAATGGACTTTTTTAATAATGGTCAAAACCCCAATGGTGTATGGCTTTTAATTATCACTGATCTTCAAGAGGGTACCCTTGGTAAATTAGAAGATGTTAATCTTTCATTTGGTTTTAATCCAGCTAGTCAGAAAAAATCACCATGTAGTACTGATAATCAAGAAGACTGTTTTAGTTCACACCCCAAAGGCTCTTTGTTGCCAGATTTAACTATTTCCCAGGAACTCACTAATGATAATATTTACTATTTCAATTCTGAAGATACTAGTTACCCTAATCAATTACGCTTTGCTGCTGCCATGGCTAATATTGGCGAAGGGCCTCTTGAAATCATTACAACGAACAATTGGTATTGTGACCAAGAAGCAGGTAGGAAAGAAAGAAAATGCCCTGATGGATCTTTTCCTACAAATAATGTACAACAAGTAATTTATCGAAAGTCTGACAATAGTTTAATGGTATATGACACAATTAAGGCAGGAGTAATGTATTACGATGATTCACCTGGTCATAATCATTATCATGTAAAAAATTGGGCCAATTTCAAGCTACTTAAAAAGCGATGGTGGTCGAAAAATCCAAGTAAGTGGAAAGTGATTTCATCTAGTAATAAAGTTTCGTACTGTCTCTTTGATAATAAAAATTGCACAAAAGAAAATGAGTATTGCAAGCAAAATGAACGAGTCTTTAGTCAGAAGAGCTTGATTAATTATGGTTTAGGTAGATATGCTTCTTGTAATAGCAAGATTCAAGGGATTTCTGTCGGAGGAATAGACTATTATGGGATGTTCTACGAAGGGCAATCAATTGAATTGCCTTCCAATATCAAAAAAGGAAAATACTATTTGTATATTGAAGTTGATCCGTACGACGAATATCTTGAGCTAAATGAAGATAACAACGAGCATATTGTTCCAGTGATTATCAACTAGCCATCCAGTTGCCTTCGATATGATCACACATCAATTTTGATCGATCAATGTCATTTTGTAAATTGTACATTGATTCCACGTTTGTCTCTCATCACGTATTTTTCATTTTTCATTCATCGAAAAACAGTCAACGTTATGTAGGCATCAACAAGCAACAAGTTGCTAATTGCCACTTGCCAATTTTTTATTGCCACTTGTCAATTAGCCTATACAATCTTTACACCCGTCATATTTATTGGAGAAAGGTGCACGTCATGCTTTACACTAGCTTGGCGATAAACATTCGACATTTCTACAGCAGCTTTTTCAGCTTTTATAGAATTAGCGAATAAAGCATAAATCGAAGGTCCTGCACCACTAATACTGCAGCCCAGAGCGTCATGTTCTTGAGCAACTTTCTGTACATCATAAAAACATGGAATTAAAGCTGCTCGTTGTGGTTCAATTATTATGTCGGTCATAGAACGCTGGACAAGCCCCAGATCATTTCTTGAAAACCCCAGCACCATTGCCGCTAAGTTGGCACTTTGTTTAATGTGTTTTTCAAGTGGAACCGTTGCATCTAAAACCGCTCGACTGTCTTTAGTCAGTACCTGTACATGAGGATAGATCACAACAGCATGCAATCCGTCAGGTATAAATATTCGGTGAGCCTCAGCTTCGTGAGAATCTCTTACCAATACCATTCCTCCCATCAAACAAGGAGCAACATTGTCACCATGAACTGCTCCATCAGCTATTCGTTCTCCTTCAATGGCGAACTTCAATAGGTCTCTTCTTATGAACGGACGATTTAGCAACTCATTTACTGCGAAAACTCCCGCGACAGCACTTGCGGCACTACTCCCTAGACCCGTGCCACTTTTCATCTTCTTGTGAATGTGCATCTCAATTCCTTTACCTGTATAGCCTATTTCATCTAATAGCATCTGCCCACTCACACTAGCCGTGTTTTTTGCAGTTTCATATGGTAGTTTTTTGTCGGGATCGCCATGAATACTTAGTATTTTGATTCCAGTGAATGAGTCATTAAACCTCACAACTACCTCATCACCTGGGGAGTCTATCGCAAAACCCATCACATCATATCCACAAGATACGTTTGCAACCGTTGCTGGTGCGAATACTCTTAGTCCATTATGTTCAGCCATTATATTGAATTTGCTATTCTTAAAATTTCAGCAAGCACTCCAGCTGCTGTAACATCGGCTCCTGCACCAGGACCTCTTATTACGAGTGGCCTTTCACTGTATCTTTTGGAATGGATAACTATCATATTATCTGATCCTTCCAGATTGTAGAATGGACTATCTTTTTCAACTTCTTGCACACCTACTTTAGACCCATTTGAACTATATGAAGCAATCATTCTTGCTTTCTTACTTTGGGCGTTCAGCCCTTCGACATACGCCTGTAAATTTGCATCTTCTTTCATTAGAAGTTTCATAAATTGCTCTATCGTCTTAGCTTTTCGCATCTCAGGTTTTAGAAAATAATCGATCTTAATGTCCTTTTCTTCCAGGGTCTTTCCTGATTCGCGGGCTAAAATCATAATCTTCCGTCTTACATCATATCCATTCAAGTCATCACGAGGATCAGGTTCAGTTAAGCCTTTTTCTTTGGCAGTTACAACGATTTTGCTAAAAGGTTGACTTCCGTCAAAATTATTGAAAATGTAAGATAAAGAACCGCTTAAAACCGCTTCGATTTTCAGAATTTCATCTCCGCTCTTGATGAGATCTTGGATCGTACTTAACACGGGAAGACCAGCCCCAACATTAGTTTCATAACCATATTGTACACCTCTAGCGGACGCTATGTTTTTAAGCTCATTATAGCTTCGCATAGTAGAAGAGGCCCCAAGTTTATTCGGTGTAGAAATCGAAATACTGTGGGATAATATGGATTGATATTCTTTAATCACATCTGCTGAAGACGTGTTATCTACGAAGATGGTATTTCTTCGATTTTCCTTAATCATTGCCTCAACAAATTTCGAAATATTCATCTTTTTTCGAGAAGAACTCAACCTTTTTGACCATGTTTTTGAATCTGTTTGTTCATCGGTAAAGACCATTTTTCGACTATTGGCCATGCCACAAATCTGTAAGCAAATACCGTATTTTTCCTGTAAAATTTGTTGCTGGGAATTGATCTGCTCAATCAGTTTACCACCGATCAAACCCACTCCTACAATATATAAGTGTATATCTTTGATGTCATCTCTAAAGAACGCTTCGTGTAATACGTTGAGAGCTTTTTCATGCTGTGATTTTTTAATCACTACAGAGATGTTTAATTCAGAAGAGCCCTGAGCAATTGCAACAATGTTGATGCCATTTCTTCCCATTGCAGAGAATAGTTTGGCGGAAATTCCAGGAGTTGACTTCATGTTTTCTCCTATCACAGCCACGATAGCTAAATCTTTTTCTTGCTTAATTTCATGAACTAAGCCCTTTTCAATTTCAGTATTGAAAGTGGTATTAATTATAGCAACAGCTTCTTTGGAATCTTCTGGCTTCACAGCAAAGCTGATGGAGTGCTCAGAGGAACACTGTGTAATCAAGATAATATTGATCTCTTTCATTGCCAAGGCACCAAATAATCTCGCAGCAATACCAGGGACGCCTATCATCCCAGCTCCTTCAAGGGAAAGTAGTACAATGTCATTGACGGCCGATATTCCTATAATTGGCTTTTCTAGACTCCATGACTTATCCTTGATGATAGTCCCTGGATTAGTTGGCTCAAACGTATTTTTTATGTACACGGGAATTTTCGAATCTAGAGCTGGCTTGATTGTAGGAGGATAGATAACTTTTGCTCCAAAGTGTGATAATTCCATAGCTTCTTGGTAAGAGACTTGTGGAATTGTGAAAGCCTTAGGGACCTTTCTAGGGTCAGCAGAAAGTATGCCGTTTACATCGGTCCATATTTCTATATTTTTGGCTTTCAAAGCCTCGCCTAAAATAGCAGCAGTGTAATCACTGCCTCCTCTACCCAATGTAGTCGTTTTGCCATTTTCGTCAGATGCAATAAATCCTGTAACAATCTGAATCGCATTTGTTTGCTTGAAATGTGCTCTTATTTTTCGAGCGCTTTTCTTTTTCAGTAGGGAAGCGTTTCCGTGATTATTGTCAGTGACAATTATTTTTCTGGCATCTAGAAATTCAGCATTCTTTTTTCTTTCATGTAAGGCTAGAGCTATAATGAAAGCAGATGTTCTTTCACCAAAAGAAACAATGTAATCTTTGGTTCTAGGCGATATTTCACCAAGGATATGAACGCCAGCAAGAATCTTTTTAAGATTGGTGTGTGTTTTACCAAGTTCTTCTTTAGCTAGGTTGTAATTTTTAGAATTCAGCAGTTTCTTTGCTGTGTTAAGGTGTCGAGTTTTTAATTCTTTGAATTTAGTCTCGTATGAATTGTCTCTCTCTCCGGCCAATTCACTCATTTCAATTAACTGGTCCGTTACTCCACCCATTGCGGAAAAGACTGCGGTGAACTTGTCCTTGCGTTCACTGAGTATATCCAAGACTTTGGAAATATTTACTTCGTCTTTTACTGAGCTTCCGCCAAATTTTAAAATATTCATTTCTTATGATTTGTGAGCAATCTGTTCTATTTCAATTTGAAATCACCGCATAATTATTGATTATCCAAAATCAGTTGTTCATTCACTGTAGCTAAGGCTATCCTCACTCTACTAGATTTGCGCTCTTGCCTCGAACACTTCCTTATTATAAACATAATTTTATGCGCCATTCCCCCAAAATAAAATAGAATTAGAATAAGCTAAATGTAAAATCTTCAAAAAAAGTTGGTTTGCTTTTATGTAATCCACAAAGATGAAACATCTCACCTATGACATTTAATAATTCATTAAAAATTATATCATATGAAACTTATCATCTCTTCAATCAGTCTTACTTTTTCGCTTATTCTTTTATTATCCTTCAATAATAGTACCGAAATTATTCATGGTGTTGTTTTCGATGAAACTGGAGTCCCTTTGATAGGTGCATCGGTGGTCGAAAAAGGGACGTCCAATGGCACGATAACAGACATTGATGGAAAATTTCAGATTACGGTCCAATCACCAAAATCTATTCTAACAATTAGTTATACCGGTTATTCTACCGAAGAAATTTTATGTGTATCTATTAATAAGCCGCTTAAAATCACAATGAGTGTAGGGGCGGTTCTGGAGGAAGTTGCTGTTACAGCAGGAGTGAGTAAAAGATCGAAAATCTTTACTCGACCTCGAAAAGAGGCTAGATATAAACGACCACCTTCTGCTGTAACAAATTATGATATGGAAGACAGTTATTCAGAAGCTGTTGAAATTGAAGAGGGGAATTACAGTGAAATAGTAGAAAATGCATTCAAGAGCCCTACTAAAGACCCTCTATCAACTCTTTCTATTGATGTCGATAGAGCCTCTTATGCGAACGTGCGTAGATTTTTAAATAGTGGAGTTTACCCGCCAGCAGATGCAAT
Source organism: uncultured Saprospiraceae bacterium (assembly GCA_937969485.1). Classification (GTDB taxonomy): domain Bacteria; phylum Bacteroidota; class Bacteroidia; order Chitinophagales; family Saprospiraceae; genus JAHDFB01. The sequence continues at coordinate 5,796 of CALBVQ010000094.1, forward strand.
AAGGGTCGAAGAAATGATTAATTATTTTGATTATGATTACGAATACAAAAGACAGAAAGATGATCGACCATTTACAACGTTCACAGAGTTAGCTCCTTGCGCTTGGAATGGAGATCATAGAATATTAAAAGTAGGGCTTAAAGCCCAAAAGATTGAACGTAAAAGTAGCGCGGGGAATAATCTTGTCTTTCTTATCGATGTGTCGGGGAGTATGGGTAGCTCTGATAAATTACCCCTTCTTAAATCAGCCTTTAAGTTGCTAGTAGGGCAAATGGAAGAGCAAGATAAAGTTTCTATTGTGGTATATGCAGGCGCTGCTGGTGTAGTCCTGGAACCAACTTGTGGAGATGAAAAGACCAAAATTATTTCAGCACTTAGTAAGCTGAAATCTGGTGGCTCGACTGCTGGCGGAGCGGGTATCGAGCTAGCCTATAAATTAGCAAAGGAACATTTCATAGATGGAGGGAATAATCGAGTGATCCTTGCAACCGATGGAGACTTTAATGTGGGAACAAGTGGAGATGACCAATTAGTGAAGCTGATAGAAAGGAAAAGGGATGATGATATCTTTTTGTCAATCCTTGGATTTGGAACAGGAAATTACATGGATGGAAAAATGCAGAAAATTGCAGGAGCAGGTAATGGGAATCACAACTACATTGATAACATGCGTGAAGCTAAAAAAGTACTTATGGACGAATTTTCAGGTACTCTTTACACAGTGGCAAAAGATGTAAAGATTCAGATCGAGTTTAATCCGCAAGCAATTGATGGTTATAGAATGATAGGTTATGAAAATAGAGTTCTTGCACCCGAAGATTTTAACAATGATGCAAAAGACGCTGGCGAAATGGGAGCAGATCATACGGTAACTGTTTTGTATGAGATAATTCCCAAAGGAGTGAAAAGTCGATATAATGTTTCAATCGATCCATTGAAATATCAGGGCAAGCAAGTGAAAGGAGAGAGTGTGATAGCTTCAGAATTAGGTACCATTAAATATCGATATAAAACACCAACAGGGAAGTCTTCAGTAAAAAGTGAAGAGGTTATTCAAAATAGAAGAATGAAAGATTTGGAAATTAGCCCATCAACAGAATGGGCTAGTTTTGTCGCGGAGTTTGGTTTATTATTGAGAAATTCATCTTATAAAGCAGATGCTTCTTATGACCGATTAATAGCAAATATCAATACGCATTTAGTTAAATATCCGGATTCGTACAAAGAAGAAATGCTTGATCTTGTGGTGTTAGCAAAAGCAATGGAAAGAAGATAGGATAAAAATCAAGAAGAACTCAGTTTCGAGTTCTTCTTGATTTATCCCATAAATAATGAAATTGTGAGTTATTTTTATGGAAATCTTTTCTTACAAGGTGCGTTAGCATTATCAAAACTCACACACAACACGATTCTAGTTCATATAACTCAATGACTTCGCTTGCTTGCAACTCTCTTTCATAAATGATCACATCATCAATTTTACCGAAATGTAAGGTGTATGCTGTCAACTTGTATAACAAAAGTTATATTTTATTGAACTAATTGTAGTCGTACTTTTGGGAAAACCCTTAATTATGAGATTGCTTTTATTACTAGTTGCACTTTTAACCACTAATTCTTTATTTTCTCAAAATATTTTTTGGGATGGTGGAGCTGGGACTAATGACTGGGACGATGCAATGAACTGGGATACTAATCAGTTGCCAACAAGCACATCAAATGTGTATATCACTACTGGTGATAGCGTATCTATTTCAAATGGGGTAGTAACAGCAAAACAAATTCAACTTTCATTAAATTCTGTTTTGGAAATAAGTGAGAATTCGTTCGTGTTTCTTAACTCTTCTATACCATACGATAGATTAAATATACTTTCAGGTTCTAAATGCATTAATCATGGCTTAATTTCAATTTCAGGAGGAAACCGTGGAATAAGGATGTCGTCTGCTAGTTCTTATACTGATCAAGTTTTAGTAAATTATGGAGATATAATTGCATTATCAGGAGGACACTCTTTATCATTTAATGATTCACATGTTACTAACTATGGATTAATAAACTTCGATAGAACTATTTCTACCAATAATTCGGTAGTTGAAAATTATGGAGATATAGTTAGTACAGGAAATAACCATCTTAATTTAGACGTATATATTGGACATAGTGGATCAAGCATATATAAAGATAATCCAAATCATCTCTCTTACAGTATGTATGTTGATAGCCTTTATGGCAATCCGGTAATAGGATCAGCAGATCAATTAATGGGGTTAGCAGTTGATTATGTAAGCCCAGGCTTTTCTCCTGGTATATTACATACGACCAATTTAGATTATGCTGAGATTTCTGAAATTGACATTGAGATTGGTGCAGATACGATGGATCACATTTTTATTGATGGTGATCTAGTTCTTTTTAATTCTGAATTAAATATAGAATTGATAGATGGATATATTCCTTCTATAACCGATACATTGAATTTTATAATAGCAGGTGGAAATATAGCTGGAACATTCACTACGATAAATCTTCCTCCTGAAATGAGTGATTTTATTGTTGATTATTCTAATCCTAGTGCAATCCGATTAATCTACAACCCAGCTCTACCTGTTGAATTAATTTCTTTTGATGGAGTCAATGAAAGAGGGCAAAATATACTTCATTGGAAGACAGCAACAGAGATTAATAATGCAGGGTTTAATATAGAAGTTTTAAATTCGAATTCAGTTGATTGGCAGACCCTAGGATTTGTGGAAGGGAATACTAATTCTACTGCTGAAATTGAGTATTCATTTATTGATAAATTTCCTGTAAAAGGAATAAGCTATTATCGTTTAAAACAAATGGATTTAAATGGGGGATGGGAATATTCAGATCAGATATCTATTCGAAATAATAAATCGACGGTACGTGTCTATCCTACCGTTTTTACTGATGACATTACAGTTGATATAGATTCAAAAACAAGTATGGAGTTAGTTGACCAAGAAGGTAGAATGGTGTATTCTAAGCAATTAGCTGAAGGCAAACAATCAATATCTTTAAATCATATGGTATCAGGAATATACTTTGTAAAAATTGATAACGAAGTATTTAAGGTGATAAAGAGGTAAGCTGAGAAGAAGTTATTACTTCACTATTTTGGGGCATTCCACTTCACCAAAGTATCTCATGAAGCTTACGCCAAAAAAGGAATATTGATCTTTTCTAGTAGCGTCTCCTCTTTGTCTACCAGCTTCTCCTATTTGTGGAGCGATAGAACGATCGCTTAATTGCGCAGCAATGACGCCACGATCAGCTAAAATTTGGGCTTGACCCGGATAATTCTGGCTTACATCATCAAGATAATCAGTGAACAGTCTTCTCATTGTGAATTCGATATTCACTGACCAATAATAATTAATATCCCATTTGAAGCCGCCACCATAAACTATGCCTGCATTGACAAAGGAATACTCATTTCCAGGGGCTTGTCCCTCAGTACCTAAAGGCCTCAAGAAGTGGTTTTGTCCATCAAGTTCTGTAAACGGAGCATGATAGAAAACATTGACACCTGCAGCAATGTAAGGAGTGAAGTATTCAAGCTGACTTCCATGCGTGTAAGGTAGAAAATTGAATTCACCAGTTACTGTAAGGTCGGCTAGATGTGATTTGAAGTCTAGATTTCTCCTTCTTTCGAAATTGTTGTTATTGTTCGAATCACTACCATAGATATATCCATAATTTAGAGATCCCTTCGTACATATTCGTTTCCCAAAGTTATATCTTCCTGCAAAACCTAGAGCTGGACCTACGTCGAGAAGGCGATAATTTGCATTAAGTTCTCCGAAATAATTAGAAACTCCTAGCCATGGACCAAGTTCATAGCCCTTTTGAGCTTGACTCACTTGCTGAAAGCAAAAGAGAATTATTACAGAAACTAAGAAATGTTTACTTTTTTTAATCATTGTAGTAGAAACGTATCCGAAAAAAATAAAGTATATATTTCACTATTTAACGGTTTGCACTTACACGACTCCAGCCGTATCGAATAAGAATTAATGCCCCTATCAGCATAAATATTACGTACTGGAAAGGCACCACAGTAACTGCGAATAGCCTAGTGCGGTCCAATATCCACATCAATCCTATCACTACGCCGACAAGTACTACTAATCCTGAAAGTCTATCAAATCCTGGGACTAGGGACAAATCAACATTCTTGCGAATTATGAAAAACGTAACCAGCATTGTAATTATGGGGAAAATCTGTGTAAAAAGATTCATTTGCATCACACTCTGACGCTCAAATAAGAACAGATAAACATTTAAAAAGATTGCAAATATGCCTGGTACGGCAGCCATATATAACAATACACAGTATGCATAGCTCCAAGGGCTTTTGTGCCCATTCCCTCTACTTAATAGACCGCAAAGTACGGCTGTCAAAGGCAGGGCAATGAAATAAAATAATGTGATCGATGGGTTAGCACTTAACACATCGAAAAACTGTTGTAAAGTCATATGTTGGTTTAGATATCCAAAAATAAACTAATAGGATCTTCTAAGTACTCTTTTACTTTTACTAAGAATGTTACACTAGTACTTCCATCAATTACTCTGTGATCGTATGATAATGCAAGGTACATCATAGGCCTGATCACTACTTCACCATCTACCGCAACAGGGCGTTGAATGATGTTGTGCATTCCTAAAATTGCACTTTGGGGTTCATTGATTATCGGTGTACTTAGCATAGAACCAAAGATTCCTCCATTTGTAATTGTAAAGGTACCTCCTTGCATTTCTTCCAGAGTTAATTTACCATCACGTGCTTTCTTAGCCAAGAAAGATATTTGTTTTTCAATGTCTGCATAACTCAGAGATTCTACATTTTTTACTGGTGGTACAACAAGACCAGTAGGAGTAGAAATCGCTATCGAAATATCGACAAAGTCATTGTAGATGATTTCATTACCATCTATCTGAGCATTTACTGCAGGCAGTTCTTGAAGTGCCTTTGCACATGCCTTGGCAAATATCGACATGAATCCTAGCTTGATTCCGTATTTGGCAACAAACTTTTCTTGATACTTTTTTCGCATTTTCATTACTTCAGACAAGTCAACTTCGTTGAATGTCGTAAGCATTGCTGTATTGTTTTTAGCTGAAACAAGTCTCGACGCGATAGTTCTGCGCATTCTACTCATTTTCTCTCTTCTTACCTCTCTACTAAATGCAGCTGTAGACTGACTCATGGTAGGAGCAACAATCTCTTCTTTCTTTGCAGAAGGATTAGAAGCTGCGCTTTTGGCATCAACCGCTTGCACGTCTTGGTGAGTAATTCTCCCACCTTTACCAGTGCCTTTGATATCGTCAGCAGAAAGATTTTTCTCAGCCATCATCTTAGCGGCAGCAGGTGAAGGATGACCCGCAGCATGCCCATCTTGTGCAGGAGCCGGAGTAGACTCTTTTTTAGTTGTTGTCGCAGCTGGTTTGCTTTCCGCTGGTTTGCTTTCTGCTGGTTTACCTCCAGTTACAGAAGTATCAATTTTTGCTACAATTGCACCTATTTCCAGATCATCATCTTCGGCAGCAACGTGAATTAGCTTTCCTGCCACTTCAGCTGGTAATTCAAGTGTTGCTTTGTCACTTTCGAATTCACAAATCGCTTGATCCAAGGCCACGAAATCTCCATTCTTCACCAACCAAGATGATAAAGTGACTTCCGTGATTGATTCTCCTATTACTGGTACTTTTATTTCAACTACGCTCATGTAGACTATTTATTTTTTTATGCATGTATAACCCTTTCAAATGCCAAAAGGGTGGAAAAGTTTTACAAAAGTAAGGATTCTCCCTAATTTAGATATTGCCGCACGACTGTTATTAATTTCTCATCAGGTAATTTTTGATCCATATGTTGCTCCATGATAGCTAACATCGAAGTAATCATCTCTTCTCGGAAACCTAACATAAGTCCGAATTTATGTGCTATCTGCTTTTCTGATTCATTAATCTTGTTGTCGACTCGCAAGAGAAAAAGCAAATAGTACAAGATGGTCATTCTATCTTTTTCTTCGGTAGGTATCACAACATCATTGTTGAGCAAAACATCAGGATCGTCAACATGCTGATCTATCACTTCACTAATGAAAGTTTTTTCGTTTTCTGTAAATTGACCATCGGCAAAAGCCATCTGATACAATAAATTGATGAGTAAATTTGAGTATTTCATTATTTCCCTAAAGCTTGTGCGATTTCAAAAATTAATTCAGGATTACTTTCTATTGCATTCCCTACTACAATAACATCCGCGCCAGCATTGACGGCGTCTGCAGCTTGCTTGCCACTCTTAATTCCCCCACCCACAATTACTGGTATGCTCACAGCTGAACTAACTGCTGAGATCATCTCTGGTGAAACGCAATGTTTTGCTCCACTTCCTGCGTCTAAAAATATCTGCTTTAATCCTAGCATTTCGCCTGCTAAGGCAGTGGATAAAGCAATATCATATTTAGTAGGTGGTATCGGTGTCGTGTTTGAGATATATTGGACAGTAGTCGCTATTCCTCCGTCTATAAGCATATAGCCCGTGCTTATTACTTCCAAGCCACTCACCTTAAGGTACGGTGCAGAGATGACGTGATTACCTATCAACAAGTCAGCATTTCTTCCTGATATCAAAGACAAGAATAATATTCCATCGGCCTTGTAAGATAATTGATAGGAGTTTCCAGGAAACAATATAGTGGGGATATTCGACTTGGCTTTGATTTCTGTTATCACTTCATCTAGCATATTATTTACAATCAAGCTACCACCAATGTAGAAATAATCGACCTTAGCCTCTTTAGCTATTTTGACTATATCGTCAATACTATTTAAGCGAAGTTTGTCGGGATCAATGAGCACAGCAAATTTCTTTTCGCCACGCGCCTTGCTCTCCATAAGACCTTTGTATAGGTGATTATTCATGGGGTAAAGATATACTTTTTTGGATGTTTTTGCTTTTCCTTTTTGCTGATACCAAATTTGACATTATACCAAGCATAGATTTGTTAGTTAAACCCGCTATATGCGTCAAGATATCTATTACGAGTTCAGACTGCTTCGATAATAAGAACGTCCAGCCCTCATGACGAAAACCTAAGGCATAATTCGGGTTAAAATTAAGATGGCACAGAAAATTATTATAGTTCAGCTACCATGAAATTTTTTAACCGTGAATAATATCAACTAGTTAATATCTTGAACGTTGCATTAGCTTCTGTAAAATGGTACTAATAGAAAACGTTTCCTACACCGAAGAAAATTACAAAAAGTAGGGTAGTCAACGCCATTTGCTTAAGGTAGGGGTCAAGTTTGTTGGCATCATGTAAGGTTTGCACAGCAAGCGCATTCTTGTAAAGAAAAGGAATGACCAAAAGAAACAAAAATTGGAATGGCCCTTTGTATTCTATCGCGACATAGATTAGTGAGCATACGATTCCTGCTACAAGTAAAAAGAAGTGGTACTTTGTAGCACCTTCTCTGCCAAGTCTCACAGGAATCGAATTCTTTCCTGTTAATTTGTCAGATTCTATATCTCTAATATTATTTACATTAAGTACGGCTACCGCAAAGAAGCTACATGATAATGCAGGTAGAATACCTCTCAAATTTAGTGTTTCTGTATGCAGATAGTATGTGCCTAAGACACCAATAATCCCGAAAAACAAGAAAACGGATAGATCACCAAAACCCGAGTAGCTGTATGGGTTGTTCCCCATCGTGTATTTAACAGCGGCTGCAATGGCACATAGACCAATGGCTAGAAAAACAAAGAATGAAAGATCAAAATTTAAGCCTACAATAAGTAATGTTATTCCCGAGATGAAGCTCAAAATTGCGAACAGCACAATTGCCTTAAACATAGCGTTAGCTGAAATATCTCCTGATTGTACAGATCTTGCAGGTCCTACTCGCACTGCACTATCAACGCCACTCTTAGCATCTCCATAATCATTAGCAAGATTAGACAATATCTGTAGGAAGACCGTTGTTACTAGGGAAAGCACTGCGACTGCCCAATTTAACATACCATCAGCGTAGGCGAGAATACTGCCCATAGATATACAAGCAAGGGCCAATGGTAAAGATCGAAGTCGGAAAGCTTTTATCCATGCTTTCATAAGAAAAGGTTTGTTATTTTAACCGTAGGGCAAATGTAAAGTTTATACGCAATGATTCAATCTTTAGCAAAAGTTATTAATATTCATTAGAAAATTTTCATTTTCACTTACGTGTCAATTTCGCCCAACATTGGTATTCGTTAGAAATCCTATTACATTTGCAATATGCATTTACCAATGTCATTTATTATTGATCACACCTCGGGAGAGGTTATTACAGCTTCGGATGCATGCGATTATGTAATAGATCATATCATGTTTGACTCAAGGAAACAAAATGTAGGATCCTTTACTTTATTTGTGAACCTGAGTGGAGAAAGGAAACATATTGCAGCAGCAAGAGAGAAAGGAGTGCGTGTTGTTTTAACTAAAACAGTACTCGAAGCAGATGAAGGAGAGACGATAATTGTCGTAGATAATGTTTTGGATGAACTCCAAAAGCTTGCTGCCAACTATCGTGCTAAATCGAACACCAAGTTCATTGGGGTGACTGGGAGTAACGGTAAAACCATTGTTAAGGAGTGGTTATATTTTGTATTAACGGACAAGTTTCATTGCGGAAAATCCCCTGCTTCCTACAATTCCCAACTGGGCGTTCCATTGTCTATCTTATCCATCGTAGAGCAAAATGAAATTGCAATTATCGAAGCTGGAATTTCGATGACAGGAGAGATGGATAAGCTTCAAGAAATGATCTGTCCAGAAATAGGAATTCTCACAACTATGGGTGATGCTCACAGTGATGGATTCGAATCATTCAATAAGAAATTAGAGCAAAAATTAGTTCTCTTTAAAGATTGCAAGAAACTAATTACCGAAATAAATTCGAAGGTTAAAAAATCAGATCTGAATATATTGACCGATACGGAGTTAATTACATGGTCTTTCGATGATAATGATTCTGTTTATTCTGCTAAATGTGAAGTAGTAGAAAACTCTGCTCGGATTAGTATCCAAGGGAAAAATTCTGTTGAATTTAATTTTTCCCACACCGATCAAGCTTCAATTACTAACATAATTAATGTCGTTATTTTAGCTCTCGAACTCGAAATTCCAAAGAACTATATTCAATCCAAAATTGATAACATTCAACCTGTATCACTGCGACTAGAATTAAAAAAGGCCGCAAGGAATTGTTTATTAATTAATGATAGTTATAACGCTGATCTCACATCATTACAAAACGCTCTAGACTTTTCAATAACACAAAAAAATAATAGATCTCTGACATTAATTATTTCTGAGTTCGATCAACAATCGAATAGCAGTTCTTTTAATGCACGACTAAATAAACTAATTAAATCGTACCCCATTGATGAGCTTTATTATGTTGGTGACGGAGAGCTTAACATCGATGCAGACTTTTTATTTAAAAATACTAAGGACTTACTTAGTTTTATTATTAAAAATAAGCCTACAGATCAACTTATATTAATAAAAGGAGCAAGGCGATTTAAATTAGAAACTATTGCTAATTTTCTCGAAGAAAATCAGCACAGAACAATATTGCATACTAATCTTCAAGTACTAAAAGATAATATTAGTTTTTTCAAGTCAGTAATAAATGAAAGCACTAAAATAATGGCTGTAATTAAAGCTGGTGCTTACGGAAGTGATTCTTTGACCATTGGAAAATACTTGGAATCTAGTGGAGTTGATTATTTAGCCGTTGCATATATTGAAGAGGGGATAGAGTTAAGAAATGAAGGTATTCAATCCCCTATTATGGTGATGAATCCTGATCCTTCGCTTTTCAATTTAGCTGTTGAATATAATTTAGAACCTGAGATTTATTCCTTTCACCAACTCCACCAGATTAAGATTTTAGGAGAAATTAATGTGCATATTAAAATTGATTCTGGAATGAATAGATTAGGCTTTAAAGAGTCTGATCTTCGGGAATTAATCGAAGTAATAAAACGTAATAAAAATATCCAGATTAAATCTGTTTTCTCTCACCTCTCCTCTGCCGATGATTCAACTGAAAATGATTATTCTAGGAAACAAGATTCAATTTTCAATTCGATTTTTGATAAACTGTGTGAGAGCCTAGAATATAAACCGTTGAAACATATTTGTAATTCTCATGCTGCAATATCCTTTCCTGAAATGCATCACGATATGATTCGAATTGGTATAGGAATGCATGGATTAATGGCTGATAAAAATCTCTATTCTACTCATACTCTTGTTACTTGTATTTCTCAAGTAAAGGAAATAGAATCAGGAGATACAGTCGGCTATAATCAGGCATTTATTGCCTCGAGGAAAATGAAAATTGCTACGGTGAGTATAGGTTATGCAGATGGATTTAGTAGGAAGCATGGACATGGTAATTCCCTATTATTTATTAATGGAAAAGCCTGCCCTACCGTAGGTAATATTTCAATGGACTCTTGTAGCATTGATGTAACTGATATTGATTGTTCAGCTGGTGACGAGGTCGTTGTTTTTGAGAATAAGGAGCAGTTGTTTGCTCTTTGTAAAACAGGGGAAGTGATTCCGTATGAATTCATATGCGGAATTGGGAAGCGAGTTGCTCGGAAGTTTAGTTTAGAATAGAGTAATTACATCAAGATGGTTTTTTCTTGTGACAGAGTATTGTAGACTAATTCATATTGCATTGTATAAGTAGAGCTTGGCCTTAGCTAAAGACTGTAAATCCCGAAGATTCACAACATTGAAAGCGTCAGAATATGGTTGAATCTGTAGTTGCGCAAGGCCAATATGCAACTAATGAGTTCTAGATCAGTGGCATCTTAAAATTTGGTAGTAGAATCAAGCGAATCCAGTTTGATTGGCGGTTCATTCTTTAAAGCCAATTGAAATAATAATCAGTATTTATACCAATTTTGTTTTAGAATTTCGCATATTTTCAAGTTTATAAAAGTAATTACTTCGTTAGAAATACTCATGATAGCTAAGGCTATCCATGCCTTTTCTGCCTTGTACTTGATTTAACCCGAATTATGCATTAAGATATCTATTACGAGCTTAAACTGCTTCGATAATGGGAACGTCCAGCTCTTTTGATGCTCACCGTGATGGTGACCACG
>CALBVQ010000095.1 GCA_937969485.1 uncultured Saprospiraceae bacterium
AAAACAAAGTAACCACTTGTACTAAAAAGAAGCTAGGACGATTCAGCGAGTTTTGACGGAATAGCTGAAATGCAGTGATTTTAGAAATTGCTAGCACCAGCCTTGAGTTTTTCTTTCTTTTGGGTCAAGCCAAAAGGAAAATGCAGCAATCTAGATTATCTTAACCCGAAATATCCAAAAAGATCGATTGAGTAAAAACTAGCAAAGCCCTATATTTCACAGGATCTTCAAGACCTAATAAGTTCTCTAATAAATAGTTTTAGTTTAAACTCTCATCACAAAAACCTATTTCATAAATCTAGTTGAATGAGAAATGAAATAAGATGTGGCCTTTGCTCAATTTCGTTAAGAAATCGCGAAATTTCAGCATAATGGAGTCAAGTGTATGAGCAAGGAAAGCCACTGAATGAAGCCAGAAAACAAAGTAACCACTTGTACTAAAAATAAGCAGGAAGATTCAGCGAGTTTTGACGGAATAGCTGAAATGCAGTGATTTTAGAAATTGCTAGCACCAGCCTTGAGTTTTTCTTTCTTTTGGGTCAAGCCAAAAGGAATAATGCAAGAATCTAGATTATCTTAACCCGAAATATCCGATAAGATCGATTGAGCAAAAACTAGCAAAGCGCTATATTCACAGGAAGTTCAAGGCATAATAAATTTTCTAGGGAATAGTTTTAGCTTAAGCTCTCCTGACGAAAACTAATGCATCATTCGGGTTAAACAATTACAAAAGATAGATGCTAGACTTACACCTTACAAGACTAAAAAACTAATCTCTTTTATTCCACTCCTACCAGTAACCAATTTCCTGATAAACCTTTCCTCCTTGCAAATAACTCAATCTTTTACTTTTTATCAAGTCGTTTTATATATTATCAAAACATTTAATATATATTTACCAGACTGTTTAAATTTGAATGCTACGTTATATTTACATAACTTAGTTTCACCTGATTATCCTAGCGCTGCTAAATGATAATAGTCGATTTGCTTACGTATTTCAGACTATATAATGACAGATACTCCTTACTCCAAACTATTCCTCAAGTGCAACTTTGTTGTGCTAACTCTCTTGTGCGTTCTTAACTCTGTCAAGGCAAATGATCCCTGCCTCATAAGAACTGACATCGAACCTGACATACTTCAAACTTCATTTGTGCCTGTCCTTGTTAACTCTAGTGATGGCCCAAACCAAGCCTGGGAAAACCCTAGCTTCGCTTCACACCTTGACGGCCAAACTGCAAGTCTTACTCTTAATCCTTTGGATATATCTAATCAAATAATCTTCAAGGATTTTTATTTTAATATTCCTCAAGGAGCAAAAATAAATGGTCTTCAATTAAAAGTTACTGGTGCATCTTCTGATAACTCCATACTCGATGAAAAGCAAATACAATGGCTTTTGGACGGAAGTCCAGTAGGAAATAACTTCGCAGACAAATCTGTAATCACATCTCCTTGGAAGCAGGATATGCATTCTTGGTTATATGGATATGACTTTTCAGATTGGGATCTAAATCCTACCTATGAAATGTTGAATAGCAATGAACTTTCTCTTGCTATTGCAATTGAGAATGATTCAGATTCTGATACTCTAAATGTATTTATTGACCACATTGAAATAATTATTCATTACGAACCTTTATACACTGTCTGTGGAGATGAGTGTGTTGTGGTTTACAATGATGAGGTACCAGGCGTAATAAGCTATGAGTGGACACTTCCACTAGGTGTTGAATTCTTGAATAGTGATCATGGTGATAGAGTAGTCAACCTGGATTTTAATGACGCTGAAACTGGACTATTAGACATTGAGCTTACCATTTATCGTGACGCCGATACACTCACTTGTTCTCGACAAATTCTAAAAGATGGTTGCGGCCCTGCTGACATTGGTGATTTGGTGTGGTTCGATGAGAATTTTGACGGGCTACAAGATCCTGATGAAAATGGCATCGGTGGGATTCAATTAGAACTTTATAGTCCGCTTGATGAACTGATCGCCACTACTGTATCTGGTGCCAATGGCCAATATCAATTTTCCGACGTCGAACGAGGTTTCTATTATATTCAAGTGAATTCAGAGCTCCTTATTGCTACGGTGTTCAACTCAGATGATGCGCTAAATTCAGACATTAATGAAGATCTTCAAACATCTATTTTCTTAGTAGAAAGTGCTGACTCTATTACTACTTTGGATGCCGGCCTCTTTGCAGAATCTACTATCGCAGGTGGTATATGGGTAGAGTGTGATGGAAATGGAATCTTCGACTCGGATGAAAACTACATAGCAGATATTGAGGTCGAGCTTTATGAAGATAATTTTTTAATAGATGCCACAACTACAGATGGAACCGGGCAATATGTTTTTGAAAACTTAAGGCCAGGTGTTTATACAGTTTTGTTAAAAACCACTGAAAATGTATCTGTCGGAACAAATGAAAACCTGTTTGATCAAGTGAACGAAGTGGTAGTTGACCTTGGAATTGCAGAAGATAGAGAAGATGTTAACGGAGCATTAAACCCGTTGTCAACTTATGAATTTGAAATATTTGTCGATAACAATGGAAATGGTTCTTACGATGCCAATGAAACTCTTTTAGACGGGACTGCATTGGTACTTTCCAATGGAACAACTAGTTACGACGGTGTAATTGAAGAAGGACAAGCCGTATTTACTGATCTTCCATTCGGTACATACACTTTACAATTCGAAAATGTAGAAGAATTTACAATAGCAGAATCTGATGCTAATTTCACTGAAGACGGAACAACGGTCACTTTTGATCTTGAATCACCAGATTGTAACAATACGAATTCTTTCCTTTTGATTTTCACAGATTATGTCGCTGCTTTGGGAGATTATGTGTGGGAAGATTCAAATGGGAATGGAATTCAAGATGCAGATGAAAAAGGTTTAGGAGACATAGAGATTAAACTCATCAATTTTACAACAGCTGACATCCAAGAGCAAGTGCTTACCGATGAGAATGGCTATTACGAATTTGAGAATCCACCAGCTGGTAACTATTTGATTGTGGTTGACGCCCCTACTAAGTACATCAACACAATAAGTGACGTTGATCCTGAGCTAGGGTCAAAAATCAATTTTGTTGCTGACCAATTTGTCATGGGTCCTATTGCTGTAGAAAATGGGACTGTGGATCTTACATGGGATGCTGGATTTATATTATTTAATGGGACTATTAGCGGTAGTGCATGGGTAGATTTTAATCCTAACAACGTACTAGACGTTGCTGATTTTAGACTGGAAAATGTAGAGGTAACTCTTTTTTCAGGTGATGACGCAGAGGTGGCAATTGATAAAACAGATGTAAATGGAAACTACAGTTTTTCAAATGTTGTGCCTGGAGAATACTATGTCTCTTTTGCACATGTGGGATATACGGATTTTGTCGATTTTCAAGTAGGAAGTGATCCTTTAATTGATTCAGATGTAAATAATTCGGGAAAAACAGACTTGTTTTCTGTCTCGATTGCTGGCATGTTGACAGGCATAAATGCTGGATTTGAAGTCAACACTGGAACAGTTGGTGACTATGTATTTCTAGATTTAAATGAAAACGGTCTATTTGATGACGACGAAATAGGCTTACAAAATTTCCAAATAAAAGCTTTTGATCTCAGTGGTTTTGAAGTAGCAACTACAACTTCTGAGCAAGGAGGCTTTTATCAACTGATTTTACCAGCAGGAACCTACTACCTTGAGTTTACCAAGGATGGATTTGAAACTCCTACCATCTATAATAGTACAAACGAAGACAAAAATTCTGATGTCACAGAAGAGTTTGGACCCTTTACAACCGGTTTAATAACGATATTTCCAGGAAGTATTATCGATGATATTGATGCTGGATTTACTACTATTCCGTCAGTAATCGGTGATATTGTGTGGAATGACATTAATAGTAATGCAATTCAAGATATTGATGAGGTCGGAGTCCGAGGGTTGCAAGTTAATTTGATCAAAGTTGGTGAAGGGGTTGTGATGACTACAACCACTGGAAATGGACAAGATACCTTCCCTGGTCTGTATCACTTTGATGTTGACCAACCGGGAGAATACTATATAGAGTTTGAAATTGAAAATGATGGATATTCTTTTACCCAGTATAATAATGACAATAAAGTAAGTAACGAAAATGGATTTGGTACAACTCCTGCATTCTTTGTCGAACCCGGTGAGAACTATAGTAACAAAGATGCTGGTGTGGTAACTTCATTCGCCATGATTGGTAACTATGTCTGGAACGATGAGAATCAGAATGGACTTCAAGACGTTGCAGAAAATGGGATAAATGGTATTTCTGTATTTTTATACGATGATCTATTTAATTTTCTCGACGTTACAATAACAACATACAATGCGCTTAGTAAGGCTGACGGTCACTATTATTTTGAAGATTTACAAGAAGGGAATTACATCTTGGTTTTTGATGCCGACCAAGAGTTTGCAACTTCATTTGCAGGGACGGATGGAACCAAAGATAGTGATGTGACTTCTGAATTTGTTCAGGGATCAACCGGAATCATTCAGTTAGATGATGGCGAGAAGGCCTTTGATATAGATGGCGGAGTCATTGTTACTAGTAGCGATGATCTAGGAAGTATTGGCGATTTTGTTTGGAACGATATCAATGTGAATGGAATTCAAGATACTAGTGAACCTGGAATTGAAGGAATTGAAATTATCCTGCTTGATGACCAAGGCGTTGCAATAGAATCGACATTCTCCATCGAAAATGGGTCCTACATTTTTGATGAAATTCCTGCTGGCTCATATAGAATTAGTATTGTATTGATTGATGATTACGAAGTTACAATACCGAATAATTCCTTCGATGATCTGACTGACAGTGACATTCAATCCAATGGAAATTCCCTACTTTTTACTCTAGCTGAAAATGAGAATATTACAAATCTGGATATCGGGTTGAAAGAGTCTGACGGTCTACAGAATGAAGAGGTGAAGTATCAATTTGCACGTGAAGATGAGACGAATTTACAAGAGGAGAATGATGAAGTAGAGTCTGGGGCTTTCGCCCAAAGAACAGCTTTGGAAGTTTATCCCATTCCTGCCAGAGAATTTATTAGTTTGAAAATTAACAAACCATTAAATGAAACGGCAAAAATAGAATTGATCACTGCAGAAGGCGTGGTTCTAAAAACAATCTTTAGAGAGGATGCTTCAGAATATGTTCACGTAATGAATACTGAAGGCTATAAACCCGGATTTTATTACGTCAGAGTAACAGACGGTATTAATATGTACTTCAAGAAATTTATTATTCAGTAGGATTGTCATCTTATTGAGTAGATATAAAAACAAAACGTGCGAATTTCAACAAATGACTGTTTCAGTAATGAGACGGTCATTTTTTTTTGATGGCTTTCGCCCAAAGGTCTATCCTTGCTAAGGAACCTTGCTGGTGCAAAGGAGAAATTGTTACTCTCATGCTAAAAGCTGCTCCACAATGTGAGCGCTTTACCATTGAACCCATTCCAGCACAAGAAGAATTTCTTGCCAATAAATACTCCAATAGATCGAAAATTCCCAGTAATAATGGAGCAACCTCTAAAGAAGCGGTACAAGAAGTTTTCAACTGAGCAAAATCGAATCTACCTCGCAGCAGTCTAAGAAAAAGAGATTTAGACAAGCATAATGAAATCACTACTACAATTAAATTTCGCTCCCACCGTCTCGACAAACTCCTCAATTCACATCATACCAATTCTGTTTTAGAATTTCGCATATTTTCAAGTTTATAAAAGCAATTACTTCGTTAGAAATACTCATGATAGCTAAGGCTATCCTTGCGTTTTCTGCCTAGTACTTGATTTAATAATTCTTGAAAATAAAGTGAAACCTTAAAACAGAATTGGTATAAAACTAATTACATCTAGCCCACAGGACTTTCCCTCTTGATCCGAACTAAATAGATAGCAAGACAAACAATGATGAACCATCACGCCGGAACATCGTAACCGTTTATAAACTCAAGACCTCACCATCGCATTCTCCTCTCACACTTCCTTTGCCAAGTACTCTGCCGTGAATCCTATCTTCTTTTTCACAACTTGTTCTGGCGTGCCCTTCGCGATAATCTTGCCTCCTCGCTTTCCCCCGTCAGGCCCCACATCTATGATGTAATCGGCTACTTTTACAACGTCTAGATTATGCTCTATAACAAGAACTGTATTTCCTCTTTCAACTAAGCGATTCAGTACATTCAATAAATATTGAATATCCCTGAAATGCAGACCCGTCGTCGGTTCATCCAAAATATAGATCGTTTGACCCGTATCTTTCTTACTCAACTCTTCAGCTAACTTTACTCGTTGAGCTTCCCCTCCTGAAAGCGTCGTCGCCTGCTGCCCCAGCGTGATATAACTCAAACCCACTTCATCAAGTGTCTTTAATTTTCTGAAAATTGAAGGAATATGTTGAAAGAACTCCTTGGCAGTAGATACGTTCATGTTCAACACATCACTTATCGACTTTCCTTTATACAGTATTTCCAATGTCTCTCGATTATACCTCTTTCCTAGACACTTTTCACACTCTATATAAACATCAGGTAAGAAATGC
>CALBVQ010000096.1 GCA_937969485.1 uncultured Saprospiraceae bacterium
GAAGGCATTCCGTCTCTCCTACCTTTTTACACCTATCGAAACTGTTAATTCCTCATTAATCTCGAAATCTTCGAGTCCGTCAGCTGATGAAACAAATGTGATCGAATCAGCTAATGTCTCTTCTTGCACATAACTTCCAAAATGCTCGACTACTGGCTTTAGACGCTCGTCTTCATTCAGCGAAATATTAATCCTGTCAGTCACATCAAATTCACTTGACTTACGAAGATTCTGGATTCTATTTACCAATTCTCTCGCTATTCCTTCGTGACGCAATTCATCCGTCAATGTAGTATCAAGGGCAACAGTTAACTCACCATCACTCGCTACTTGCCAACCTGGAATATCTTCACTTACAATCTCGAAATCTTCTAGAGTCAAATCATAATTTTCTCCTCCTACATTCAATGCATAACTATTCGATTTCTCAATAGAAGAAATATCATCTTGATCCAATGCGTTGATTATTGCAACTGCATCTTTCATATTTCCTCCTAGCCTTCTTCCTAGAGTCTTAAAATTTGGCTTAATCTTTTTCTTTATTACTCCACTTGCATCATGCACGTATTCTAGCTTCTTGATGTTTACTTCAGCAAGGATCAAGTCTTTGACTTTCTCGACTTGCGCTTCATATTGTTCATCTAGGATAGGCAATAGAATACGTTGAAGTGGCTGACGGACTCTCAAACTATCTTTTTTACGTAAAGACAATACTAGAGATGAAATTCGTTGCGCATAATTCATTCGCTGCTCGAGATCTTGATCAATCAAGTCAGCATTTGCCTTAGGGAAATCTACTAAGTGAATACTTTCCATAGCATCTTTTCCACTTGTCTCATTCAAGTTTTTGAATAACCAATCAGCAAAAAATGGCGCGATAGGAGCCATTAATTTTGAGATCGTTTCAAGACAAGTATACAATGTCTGGTAAGCTGCAATCTTGTTCTCCGTGTACTCTCCCTTCCAAAAACGTCTTCTACATAATCTCACATACCAATTCGACAAGTGATCTTCAACGAATCCTTGAATCATACGAGATGCTTTTGTCGGCTCATAGTCTGCATAAGCTGAATGTACATCTTTTACCAAAGAGTTCAACAAAGAAATAATCCAGTTATCAATCTCGGGCTTATTTGTCACGGCTACATCGGGTTCAGCATATGTAAAGCCATCAATATTGGCGTAAAGCGCAAAGAAAGAATATGTATTATATAGTGTACCAAAGAATTTACGTTTTACTTCGGTGATTCCATTCTCATCGAATTTAAGATTATCCCATGGATTCGAATTGCTCATCATGTACCAACGCGTGGCATCTGCTCCGTGCTCGTCAATTGTAGTAAATGGATCAACTACATTTCCTTTAGATTTCGACATTTTGATTCCATCGGCATCAAGCACTAATCCATTCGACACAACATTTTTATATGCGACTCTATCGAATACCATTGTCGAAATAGCATGAAGGGTATAAAACCATCCTCTTGTTTGATCAACTCCCTCAGCAATAAAGTTGGCCGGATAATTCTGCTCAAATTTCTCTTTATTTTCAAACGGATAATGCCACTGTGCATATGGCATAGAACCACTATCAAACCATACATCAATAAGGTCGAGCTCACGTGTCATCTTTTGACCAGAGTCACTACTTAAAATAACTTCATCAATATAAGGTCTATGTAAATCTTTAGGAATCTCTTGGCTAAGGCCAAAAAGTGCATTCGCTTTATCTATTTCTTTACCCAATTCTTCAACAGAGGTAATAATCTTCTCTTCACCTGATCCGTCCACTCCCTCTTCGCCTTCAGAACGCCATATAGGAAGTGGAATACCCCAGTATCTTGAACGAGAAAGATTCCAATCTTGCAGGTTATCCAACCAAGCGCCAAATCGTCCCGTCCCAGTACTTTCAGGTTTCCAGTTGATTGTCCGATTCAATTCAGCCATTCTTTCTTTTTGGGCGGAAGCCCTAACAAACCAAGAGTCAAGAGGGTAATACAAAATAGGCTTATCAGTTCTCCAACAGTGTGGATAGTTATGCTCATATTTCTGCACATTGAAGGCCTTATTCTCCGTCTTCAACTTGATCGTAATATCAATATCAACAGATCTATAATTTTCTTCATCCTTGTAATCCTTGACATATCTTCCAGCGAAATCCGTCACTTCATCCACGAATTTCCCCTGCTTATCCACAAGAGTCAATGCGCCGATATTATTTTCCTTCCCCACTTTCATATCATCTGCACCGAATGAGGGCGCGATATGAACGATACCTGTACCATCTTCAGTCGATACAAAATCACCGACAATTACTCGAAAAGGGTCACCCTCCTCAGGCTGAACATAATCAAGTAATTGAGTATATCTCACACCAGCAAGTTCTGCTCCAGAAAATTCTTTTTCAATACGGAAAGGTATCTTTTTATCTTCAGGCTTGAAGGCGTCCATGTCAAGCTCGGCTTGCTCAGGTTTGAACCACTTTCCTATAAGCTCATTCGCCAGAATAAGATTCACGCGCTGTTTGGTATATGGATTATAAGTTGCTACTCTGCTATATTTTATCTTTTTACCCACTGCTAAACCTGTATTACTAGGAAGCGTCCAAGGGGTAGTCGTCCAAGCTATGAAATACACGTCTCCGTCGGACACTCCATCATATAAGAAATCAGTTTTATCTGTTTTTGGTACATGAAACTGAGCAACTGCGGAAGTATCTTTTACGGACTTATAGCATCCAGGTAAGTTTAGCTCGTGCGAAGAAAGACCAGTTCCAGCAGCAGGCGAGAAAGGCTGCACAGTGTAACCTTTATACATTAAATCTTTATTGTAAAGCTGACCTAGCAACCACCACACAGACTCTATATAGTTATTATCAAAAGTAATATAGGGATTATCGAGATCTACCCAATAGCCCATTTTTACAGTGATATCATCCCACTGTCCCTTAAATCGCATGACTGTTTCACGGCAAGCTTTGTTGTAATCGTCAACTGAAATTTTAGAGCCTATATCCTCTTTGGTGATTCCAAGTTCCGACTCTACCTTCAATTCTACCGGCAGTCCGTGTGTATCCCATCCACCTTTACGTTCGACACGGTGACCGTTCATAGTCTGAAAACGGCAAAATAGATCTTTGACAGTACGCGCCATGACATGATGAATTCCAGGCTTCCCGTTGGCAGAAGGAGGACCCTCGTAAAATACGAAGCTATTATCAGTCGGCCTGTTATCAATACTTTTCTGGAATATATTGTGCTTTTCCCAGAACTCAGCGATCTCTTTATCGATTGCTGGTAAATTAAGAGATTTGAAAGTCTTATATCCTGCCATAACTATCTGCAATTTTTATTAAGTGCGCAAAGATAAAATTAATTTGACAGCTAAGGTCAAAGGATTGCACCGAACATTAACGAAGTTTTAGGAGTCTTACGACAACAAAGGAGAGAGAAAATGCATTTAATGGAACAATATTTGCAGTATATTATGAAAAGGCAAAACACATTTGCCTTCTAAGTACTTAAATTACAGTTAAATATAGTTTACAAAAAATATGAATGTGTAATAAGTTGACTTTATAAAACTAAAAGTCTAACTTTGCGGCACGAAAATAAAAAGCAAGTAAAATACGATATAAAAATATTAAATTTCTAAAAAAGAAATTAAACCAAATAAAATTAGGCTCGATCCCCCAGAGCCGAACCAATGTAACATCCCCTCCCTTATGAACAAAATAAATAATTATATATTACCTCTTCTATTACTGCTATCTTTTGCCACACAGGCTCTAGCAGTGGAGGCTGTATTTTCTATTAACGATAAATATAGCGACGAAGAAATTGAAAACCAGATCAGCCAGCTCAGCTCGGAAATTGACATGGTCTTCAATCAAGAAGTAAAAACTTTAATCAACACCTATATCTCTGCTGGAAGAAATAACACTGAATTAATTCTTAGCCGTTCTCAGTATTACTTTCCTATCATGGAGAAGTTGATTAAAGAACATCAACTTCCCGAAGAAATTAAATACCTCGCAGTAATAGAGTCGGGCTTACGCCCAAAAGTAAAATCTCATGTTGGCGCTGTAGGCTTATGGCAATTCATGAGTGGTACTGCTAAGGAATATGACTTACGAATTATGACGTCGGTTGATGACCGTAAGGATGTCAGAAAATCAACTGAAGCGGCAATGCTTTATTTGAATGACTTATACAAGCGTTTTGGAGATTGGACCTTGGCATTAGCGGCTTACAACTGCGGTCCTGGGAATATAAATAAGGCTATTCGAAAGAGTGGAGGTAAAAAAGATTTTTGGGAGATTCGAAAGTTTTTACCTAAAGAAACGAAAAGGTATTTACCAAAACTAATTGCGACAATATATGTCATGAATCATTTTCGGGAATACGGCATGAGTGATGTTTCTTCTAAATTTAGTGACCACAGTGCTTTTGGTGTTGCTCATATTTTTTCTAAAACTTCATTTGATCATATTAGCGAATTTAGCGGGTTATCTATCAAAGAACTTCAGAAATACAACCCTTCTTACGCTCAGAATTATATTCCAGCTTCTACATCTGGCAATAACCTAATAATGCCCGAGGGGTACTTGTTGACGTTCCTACAGAACAAGCAGATGATGGAGAATCTTAAGGATGTTTTTTATTTGAAAAACACAATCGTATATAAACCTGTATCAACAAAGAAAGAAGAAATTGAACTTAACTTTCGAGAAGAAGTCAAGGTTGAATCTCTTAAGATACAATTGCTTGAAGAGTTAGTGGCACCTGAAATTAAAATTGAGGTAAAGCAATCACCGATAACAGTATCGAGAGATCTAAAAGTAGAAACGTACAGACTTCGTAAGCGACAGAGCTTAGCACAATTCATAGAAGAGAAAGGAATTGATACCGCTTCATACGCCATTTCAGTAAATGAAGAAGGGGTAGTTCACTTGAATAAGAAGTAATTCGTTTTATTTAACTTCGGACCAAAATTTCAACTTGAATAATATATTTGAAAAAGCCGAAGCTGCCCGATTTTACATCCAAAAAGAAATTGGAGATATTCAATTAGATAGCTGTATTGTGACTGGTACAGGACTAGGAGAAATTTGGAAAGAAATGGAGGTTCTTCATGAAATTCCATACGCATCTATACCTCATATGCCAAGAAATACTGTTCAAAGTCATTCGGGCATATTGTACATATGTGCATTGGGAAGTAGACATATAGCTGTATTATCTGGAAGATTTCATTATTACGAAGGCTATTCTGCTGCAGAAGTAAGTTTTCCTATACGAGTTATGAAGGCTCTAGGAAGTACTAGAATTCTCGCGACTAATGTTTCCGGAGGTTTGAACCCCAGCTATACAGCAGGCTCTATAGTTCTGGTTAAAGATCACATAAATGTGCAACCAGGCCATCCGCTTAGAGGCTATAATGATGAACGAATAGGAGTTAGATTTCCCGATATGCTTGAAACCTATGATTCCGCTTCTATTGATTTATTAAGGGCTTACGCCCAAAAAGAAGGCATCGACATCCATACAGGCGTTTACCTCGCACTACAAGGACCAAGTCTTGAGACACCCGCTGAATACGAGTACCTGCATAGAATAGGAGCAGATCTAGTAGGCATGTCAACTGTTCCAGAAGTTCTTTCGGCAGTCCATAGTTCAATGAAAGTTACTGCTATCTCGGTTGTATCGAATGTTTGTTATCCTATCGAAAAAATAACAAAAACGACAGTTGCAGAAGTAATTGCAGTGGCAAAAAAAGCAGTTCCTGAACTGAGTAAATTATGCTTAGAGTGGGCCTCTTCAGATTAGTATTGCTTCTACAATGCTATTCTCTACTTTCAAACCCGAAATATAACGCTTCGCTAATTTTCACTCATTCATCATAGCGATGCTATACCTCATTCATGAAAACTCATATTTCATTGGTAGTTCAAGCCTCATTACAACCTTCCAATTAATAAATTGGGTTGAAATGCAATGAGAATGGGAGCTCAACAGTTCTTTTGAAGCGCAGGCGTGGTCACCATCACGATGAGCATCAAAAGAGCTGGACGTGCCCATTATCGAAGCAGTTCCAGCTCGTAATAGATATCTTAATGCATAGTTCGGGTGTAAGTAATAAGCCACTTCATTTACATGGAAGATCAAAGCTCATGGGTTAAGACATCCTAATCTTCATTCTATGTTTACGATTCATCTCAGCTCTTTCCTAAAGAGAGATTCGTTACGCAAAATTGACAGAAACAATAGATTAACTCAACATAAACGATCTTTCACGTCTAGCCGTGAGGTAAGTATCATAGTAATTTCCCAGATTTACAAAAAAAACATGTTCAATAGATTAGCTATATTTGTAATACTATTCACTCTGACCTTTACCAACCACGTACATAGTCAGAATATTAGTTTCGAAACAATTAACACCAATTTCCAAGGAGCCTTATTCGGTAATGTAGAATTTGCAGACATAGATAATGATGGAGACCAGGATGTGCTCGTTTGTGGTAGAGAAGATGGATGGCAATCTTTGGATTCCACATCACTGCATCTAAATGACGGCTTGGGAAATTTTACTAAAATAGAACACAATCTCCCACATGTTCAAAATGCCACCACAGCATTCGCTGATGTGGACAATGATGGGGATCAGGATGTTCTTATTACAGGAACAGGTGACTATCCAGTTATCCATGCAGATTTATTCATTAACGACGGTTCAGGAAATTTTACACTTCAGAATGGTACTCCTTTTATACCAAACATAAACGGCGAAATTGCATTTGTAGATATTGACAATGACGGAGATCAAGATGTATTTATTTGTGGTACTAATGCTGATGAACAATCATTTTCCAAACTATATATGAATGATAGCGGAGAGTTTACGGAATCCACCAGCGCTTTTGATTTCGATCATGCAGGACCTGTAGAATTCGCCGATATTGATGGTGACTCAGACATGGATCTACTAAGAGTGATAACAAGCCCAGATGGAGAAATGACTCTAATTCACAAAAACGATGGAGCTGGAAACTTTACGCTAAGTCCTACAGGTCTTCCTGGATTTACAGAAAGTGCTATAGCAACAGGTGACATTGATATGGACGGAGACATAGATGTACTAATCTCTGGTGCCAGTTCCAATGGAGCAAAATCAGATTTGTACTTAAATCTTGGAAATGGAGAATTCGCTGTTTTTGCAGGAAGTGACATTTTTCCCGATTTCAGCATAGGAAAGAACAGCCTAGCTGACTTCGACAATGACGGTGATCTTGATATTTTTATGACTGGAACGCTTGATGGTGGAGGGGCAGGAATCATAACGAACATTTTTGAAAACACAGGAGATTATAACTTTGTATTATCTGACGCTCATTTTGGTGCCTACCTCGCAAGAATAGACGTAGCTGACATCAATGGAGATGGACGTCTTGATGTTATCCTTGGTGGAACTACTGTAGGAGATCCTACTTTTGCAACATGGATATTCTTAAACCAATCCGTTGTAAATACATTTGACGAAAAACAAGAACTAGAATTAATGTGCTACCCAAATCCAACTGCCGACTTTATTACTTTTGAAACATCGAAGTCAATCAAGTCAATAGCGATTTACAACTCAATTGGTCAATTAACTCACATTGAAAAACCATCTCTTGCTTCTTTTACTCTTGACTTAAGTGAGTACCCTAATGGTACGTATATTACTAGAATAGTAAATGTAGATGGCGCTTCTAAATCAATTATCATTTCAAAAAAATAACGACCTGCCAGACTAAGGCTGCTGCTAATACTAAGGATAAAAACCCATTATGGCTGGAGTACAACGACTAACGCTCATATAATTTGCAATTTGTGAGAGCGCCAAGTCGTCGAATAGTGTGTATTAATGGGTAGCTGTGTGATAATGAGTAGCTGTAACGTTGAGTGGCTTGCAAAAAACAGCTTTTATGTTGTTCTAAACTTAACCAACGAAGTCTTTATATGTATCACAAATTTATACAACTACTGTACTTACACAAACAATGTAACAGTGTATTATATGAACGTGACGCTATCTTATAGGAACGTGTATAGAAAAACAAAACATCGAATATTCAATTAGAAACGATACTCTTTCAAACGATTAATAAAGTATTTCTTTCTTCGAGCAGCCACGTCTAAAACTGAGCCATTATCTAGCATCACTCGACCAACTCTACCTCCTTCAACCTCCTTTACAAACCTCAAGTTAACAATATGAGATTTATGGACACGACAAAAGTTTTGTTTAGATAATATGGACTCATAATACGAAAGTGTCTGAGCAACTAGATGCTTTACTCCGTCATCTAAAACAAAGGTTACATAATTCCCATCAGCAAATAAATACACAATATTATCGGCCTTCAAAACAGTATACCCCCTGGCGGAAGCGACAATTAAACTATCATACTCACCACTGACTTCCTTCATATTATTCTTAAGATGGTCTAAATTCCCCTTTTGACTAAAACCATTCGTCCTATATCGACTAACTGCATTTTCCAATTCCGAAATATCCAATGGCTTTAACAAGTAATCAAAAGCAGAATACTTTATTGCCTTAATAGCATAATGATCATATGCCGTCACAAAGATTATTGAAAAATTAATCTCAACGAAATGATCCAAAATATCGAATGAGGTGCCGCCATCAATTTCTATATCAAGAAACAAAAGATCGGGCTTAGTAGAATTTATCACATCAATTCCTGACTTTACATTATCAGCAAAACCCACAATTTCAACATCATCCATATACTTACTTAGCGACTGCTCTAAAACAACCTTATTATTCCATTCATCTTCTACTATGACAGCTCTTATTCTACGCATCATTCTCTATTTTAGGAAGCACAAAAACAGCAGTTGTCCCACAATTTTCCTCTGTATTATTATGTAATGTAAATGACGCCTTTGAATCCGGATAATGTAGATTTAATAAATTTATTCTATCACGAGTAATTTTCAGTCCGAACGATCCTTCTTTCCGTTTATCCTCATCACTATCAAGACGCACCCCTTTTCCGTTATCACTTATTCTAATAGAAATAGAATTTGCATCAACCTCCGATAACTCGATAATTACTGTCCCTCCAGAATTAACTGAGAACGCATGCTTAAGAATATTTTCTATTATTGGTTGAATTAGCAATGGAGGAATCAAATACATGTCTATTGGCAGATCATCGCTATTAATTACAAAAGAAAATTTATTAGGAAATCTTTTCATTTCTAACTCGAGGTAATCAGAAATATACTTTAGTTCTCTTTCTATGGTAATTAAATCGGCATTCATCAAAACCAAACCTTCTCTAATTAACTTAGAAAATTTTGACAAGTAAAAGTTGGCTGTCCTAATATCCCCCTCAAACAAATTGCTTTGAATAGAATTCAAAAAATTAAATACGAAATGAGGATTAAATTGATTTCTAAACGTAGACAATTCGGCAATATCTTTTTTCAAAATTAAAGCACTCAACCTATTCTCCTCCTCAAATTTTCTTTTGAGCAACTTAACTCTATATCTGTTTATCAAGACAAAAATCAAAACCAACCCAATAAAACATATTCCGTAAAACCAATAAGTTTCTGTAAAATGAGGTCTGATCGTAAAGTTAAATGAAGAAATTTCAGAGGACACATCGTATTTATTCCGAGTTCTCATTTCTAGGCAATACTCACCCCAGTCAAGATTATTAAAAGTTAATGATCTATCATTTGTTGTAGCCCATTTTGACCACTCATTGTTTCTCCTTATCCGGTAAAAGTAATTATGTATGTTGGGCTTCCTATACGTGACCCCTGTATAATTAAACTTTATGTCATTCTGATCATAATCTAAAACAACGCTATCCTGAAGAACAACATTTGCCTTCAACTCTGCAACTTGGGTTATAATAAGATTTGGCTTGTATTGAACTCCAAACTCATGAGAAGTGTCAATTGAAGACAATCCATAATTAGTTCCTATCCAATACCTCCCTTGCCATTTACTAAATGTATTAATATAATTCGAGAGCAAACCATCTTCACTCTCAATCAACTTTATATCCTTGACTGCATCTCCATGAAAGTTTAATTCAACCTTATTCAAGCCCTTGTTTGTACTTAGCCACAGAATAGAATCATTTTCCAGATATATGTCATTAATTAAATTAGACACTAATCCATCCTCCTCTGTTATATGCAAAACAAGCTGTGAATCATTTACAATACAAGAAACTCCCTCGCCTAAAGTAGAGACCCAAAGCCTACTTCTTGAATCAAAAAGCAGCCCAGAAATTCGCTTTCTGACAGCGGGTACCAACTCGCCAACATCTTTTATTAGATTGGTTGGATCAATTTCATATTTCTTCAACCCTTTTAGATCACCATACCAATAATTTTCATCTGAATCGTCTCTTAAGAAATAACAACTTTGTCCATAATTATAACAACTAAAATTGGCTAAATCATGTGGTAGCCCTGTCAATTCGTACTCCTTGTTATCCAACAGCCAAAAATCAAATGAAAACCCTGATGAAAGCTGTTTTCTAACAAATAAATCCAATCCAGAATCAACATCACTAGTCTTTATAACAAACTTAGCCTCAAGTGTATTAATTGAATAATCGTCCGCAAACAAATTATAAAAGCCTTTTTCTCCTGTAAAAAAAATACTGTCCTCTAATGTTTCCTTATCAATCCCACATACTTTTCTTGAACCTTTAATATAAAATAAACTACCATTTAACTTCTTAAAAGATTTAATAGGATCCTTATTGGTGTCAAATTCTTCAAAAGAAAACGTTGGTATAAAAAACAACCCTGACCTGGTAGTCATCCAATAATTTCCTTCTTTATCTTGATTTAAGCTTGAAACAAATTCATTTTTAAAAAACCACTTTTTCTCATTAATATTATTAATGTCTTTTACATAAATTAGCCCGTCACTTGTTGATATAAAAACACCTCCAAGATCATCTACATAGATACTGCTAACCATATAACTCCCTTTCAAAATCTGCTGAATCTCATTGTCTTTTACTAAATATAATATTGAATAATTATCCTTAGACAAAGCAGAAAACTTAATGTTTTCTGCAAATAAATAACCATCGTCGAGCTCAACTAGGCCTTTATTCTGTAATCTAGTTTCACCAAAATCATAAAAAGAAGCGTTTTTAAAATCGAGCTTTTTTAAGCACCTATATGTATTTTCTTCGCAAGCAATTTCTTGTTTTGGTTTAAGAATTGATTGTACTTCGCCTTCAGCACTAACTGTAATTAACTCTCTTGAAAGCTCATAGTAATAAATTTGTATATATCCGAAAGCATGTAGGGTATTTTCCTCATCAAACCCAATCATTGCACAAAAATCATTATCCTTAAACTCTTTTTTCAATTTCGTATTGTACTCGTAAGGCCGAAACACTCCATCTTCGAGTATCGTCAATGAACCATCATACCCGGTAAACCACAATCGTCCTTCTTCATCAGGAAATATGCTAAAGTTAGTGGGATATGCTAGACCATCTTTTGTGGAATAAGTAGTGAATTCATAACTGTCATATTTACATATTCCTCTATCAGTTGTTATCCACATTAGATTGTTATCATCAAAATAAACCTCGTAAAGTTCATTACTTGGCAACCCATCCTCTATCGTATATATCTTGTGATACGGATCCTGACAATTGGTGGTAAAGCCAATAAGCAACAAGGTGACAATGATGAATGTTATTCTTATGTACAATCTATTATAGATTAAATAGTATGATTTCCGACTGTGTAGATTGTAATCAATTACATCTACACTCTAAATTAAGGCAATTTGATTAATCAAAAATACTTATGCAAGAAAAAAGGAGTATCGCTATTTTAGCGTGTATTAATTTACCACAAACGTGACAAGCCTACTCCATACACCTTGGTATCAAGCTACCGAACTTCGTTTCCTGAATAGGATCGAAAATAAATATAATACCACATATTTCTATTGAGCTTAACAGGAATTCGATCTACAATCTCTTGGTACTTTTTCCTGTATATACTTCAGTGCATTGATGGACTTAGATGATGGATTGTATGAAAGCCATTATTGCACGTTAGGACATTTAAAACTCGTACCTTTATTGCTATCAACAAAAACCCGTATGCCACAAGCAATATATCAATTCAATATCGAACCATCGTCTCACAAGTTTTTCACTTTAGTAAAGGTATGAATGACACTCAAAACAACAAATATCACAATAAGCATCAGGTTATAAAATAGCCCCACTTCCAAAATAAAAAGACCTTTGGGTTTAACCCAAAAGTCCTTAA
>CALBVQ010000097.1 GCA_937969485.1 uncultured Saprospiraceae bacterium
AAACTTAATGACGCCTATGATTAACTCTTCTTCTGTAATCACTTCCACTTTCCATAAACCTTGTTTGACGTTACTTTTTACTGTGTAGCCTCTATATCCTTCATCTCGCCCACCAGTTATTTCATAGCCTATATCTTCTACGTGATCCCATGCTTCGGTCAAGTCATTATAACGCATCCAACGATGAAATACGGACTTTTCGATAGCTGTAGGCGCAAAAATTGAGGTAAAAATATACACACTTGCATTTGGTTTTCGTGTGAATTTAGATTCGTATTCACGCCAAAAAATTGGCCATTTCTCTTGTTGGTAGGAAACAATGTACAAGTTATCTTCTTTGACAATCTCATGCGCAACAATCCCATACTCCAACGCAAGTGGAACTGGTGGAATGAGATTAAAAAGGTAGAACAGATTAATTGTACTGTACAAGCCAATAATTAAGCCTATTATCTTTGCTCGATGTAGCTCTTGCCTAGTTGAAGGACTCGCATTGGAAACTAAGCGAATTAGCACAAGAGTCATAGCTAGCGCAACAAGGCCAGAGAATATGAAAACATAAGTATTCATCAACTTAATAAATACTGGAATCATAAAAGTAAAGAAGATAAAACTCACAAAAAAATACAGACTAAATTGTAGGTACTTATTGGATATTCTCTTTTTTAGAAACTCATTCGCAATTAGTAAGATGACTAGAATAATGAAAAATATTATAGTCTTCGATAACGACACACTTCGAAAAAAGTAAATAACAAAGGCACTCGAAAGAGCACCGAAGAAGAACTGAATAGCTAGAGGGAAGTAAGGTTCAACTCTCTCTAGTAAAGTACCTTTCCATTTGCCGTCGTCGGACAGATTATATAGATATAATGTTACTGTCAAAAGAGTCATATGAGATGACAGTACAATAATGTCATAGAGTCTATCTATACGACCTAGCGTCATGGTATCGAAAACAAAGCCTCCGAAGAAAAATGCTAGTGGCAAATAATCTTGATGTTTGGTAAAGAATTGTATTACCTTATTTTCATTAAAAATCCCCAATTTTGATTTGATTTCTGTCCAAAGACTTATAAACGAAAAAGACATCTCTTAGAGTCTAACAAAACTAAGAAAAAATCACTCCGTGGTTTCAATAGCACCAAGCTTAGCCTTATGCTTCTGCCTCAATATTAGCTAGGTTTGCCTGGTAACTTAACATCTTTTTCTTTAGTAAGAAGTACTTCCTGCCAATCAAGAATCCAAAATCATTAATTGCTTTATACAAAAGCTCTAGATTATTAGTATAATACGATATAGTCCCGAAATAACTCCAGCTTTTCGAAAGGTATTTTTCAAAGTTCTCGACCATGTCTGGCTTCAAGTCTTCTTCAAATATTCTATCACTAATTAATGTGGAAATACTATTCTTTAGCTTTTTTTCAAATCCCTCCACGGTTCGAAAAAACACTGTGACGTCTTCAGTACTATGTTGATAATTGATGAAGTCCAGCGACTCAGAAATTTCGTTCACCAATTTCACATTCTCCTCATACTCTGAAAAATAATCAAAACACTGAGCATAATGATCAGCTAGTTTTTCCTGATTTGTTTGTTGTTCCTCAATTTCCAAAAAGTACTGAAAAATAGCTTGATCGTTTATGCGAAGTTCTTCAGTAACTTGCTGTAATTCAGCTTGTAATTTTACTAAGAGATCTGCACTTGACTTTCTCTCATATTTCTTGCCGTCGTAATCAAATGTTCTTACTTTAATAATCTTATCCTTAATTTGCTGAAGGATGAGAACATCCTGCTCTAACGAGTTCTTAATGTAGATCTTCTCAATCATTTCTTCGCCAAAACACAATTCTAAAGTGGAATGCGGCTTGGCTGCGGTGAGTTTTTGTAGCTCAAATTTCTGAGTATTGTAATCGTCATAGTAGCCATTGAATACTTTGGGGAATGAGTTCTTTTCAACAATTGCACTAAAATCTCTTTGAAAATTATCCAAGCTATTAAACCGCACCTCTCCCTTGAACTCTACCGACGAAAATAGGCTTTCAGTGAACGCTATTTCAACCTTCTCGATATTTTTGAATAATGTTTTTGCTAACTCGCCACTTTCTAACGAGTCAATTCTCTCAAATTTATTAAGGTTTTCGATCCTATCTTCCAAACTTGGATGAGAAGCCCACTGATCCTCTAGTTTTAATTTAGATTTATTAAATTTATTGTAAGCTTCAATTGTAACATGTGGTAATCTATTTACCAGCGGAATATTATCCATCTCAGCTCTCTGAGTCATCACATAAGTTTGTTCTTTGAATACATTCTGGCTCTTTAAATTTTCAACGATCTTACTTTCATAATATGAAAAAACACTGTTGAGAGACTGATCAGCTAAATTCATCCTTAGGAGTGAATCCCTAAGAGGCGCGCTACCTGTAATAGAACCAGCAATATCATCAGCATGGAACTCCATTTCTCTCGACAAACCCATATAAGAGGTGTTTACCACTTCGTACATTTTCCGTAGAATCCATTGAATTCCATTAATGACTTGTATCGAGATCGCTACTGCAATCGCAAATATATTTCCAACATTTGATAGACTTATCACAAAACGCTCAAATCCATCGTTTTCAAAAAGCAAATTATGAATCACCTGATTAACAGTGTATACGTAACTCCCAACCTTCATAGATTTTTGAGAAAAATGACCAAACTCGTGACAGAGTATGGCTTTGAATTCCTCTTTGGTGACCGTATTGACTAACCCCAGACCTATGTTTAAGTTCTTCTTGATAGGCAAGAACATACTCCAAAAATTTGAATCATAGAATACTGATGCATTCACTTGCGCAGAAAGGTAAATCTTCTTTGGAAATCTAGACCCAACCTCATCAACGACTTGATCGACCAGCGCAAACAATTCTGGTTCATCTTTTCTCGTTATTTCTACAAGATGAGACCGGTCAACTTTTTTCGAAGAAAATAAGAATTTGAAGAGAAACGTTAGGATTAGAAAGCCTATACTAGCTATTGCCAGTGCGATTGCTATCGTTATAAAGGATAGCTGATACAATAATATCTTAAATGAAAAATAACTTAAAGTGGCAGTTATTGCCAGAACACCGATTACTAGAATTAAGTAGATAGTTACAAACGCAACTATTCCTCCGATTGCACTTAAAGTTTTTCTTTTAAACCTACTAGAAAGTTCTACATTTTTAACACTCATGGCACGCTTATTTGACATCTAAAGCTAATATCGAAAATTACCAGTATTTTGATTGTAGATTCATATAGGATATTTCTAATACATTACAAGAGACTAGGCACATGCCCACCCTATCGCGTCACTGTAACACTGCCACTATATATCATCTCCTCACCATCCAAAAACAAGACATTCGCAATCCAAGCAAATACCCCTGCTTGTACTTTCTCTCCATTAAAGGTGCCATTCCATCCAAATGACGAATCATTGGCGGCAAAATCATTTACTTCATAGAGGTGATTTCCCCAACGGTCATAAACACTGAAGGTCAGAATTTTTTCCACTTCGATTCCACCAAATGGATAGAATAGGTCGTTAAGTCCATCGTCATTTGGTGTAAAAATATTGGGTACGAAAACGCGACGTTTCTTGTCAATCTTCACAATGATACTTGCTGCATCAAAACAGCTATCTATTGACATAACTGTCAATGTATACGTCTCCTCATTTACTGGAGATGCTATCGGCTCTAAACAATCTTCACAGCTTAGTGTACTAGTATTTGTCCACGTCAATGTACTCAAAAAATCAACCAGTAATTCTGGTTGCAGTTGCACTTCCTCTCCAAGACAAATTATTGTATCACTAAGTAAATATATTTCAGGAATATCTGCTGCGGTCAAACTGCCATCCACGATTTGAACGCAACCATTTGCATCTTGAATGAAGACCTGGTATTCTCCTTCTTCTAATTGCGTGAAAGTCATCTGATCAAAAAAGGCGGTATCAGTTAAAGAGAACATATACTCTGGAGTACCACCTGTCACAGATTCTATTGTAATTTCACCTGTATCTTCTCCATCGCAATTGGGATCATCGAATTGTATGGATGCTAGGATAGGTGGAGGAGAAGTAAGTGTGAATTCTTGTATGAGTACACATTCATTGGCATCTGTGACTGTAACAGTGTAGGTTTGTGCGCTTAAGCCCGTAATCATCTGATCAGTTAATCCATTGCTCCATAGATAATCATAAGGTTGTGTCCCATTGAATGCCGCAGCAGTCAAAGTCCCGTCGTCTCCTGGTAGTCCTTGATCGCTAAAACAACTTACATTAAATCCATTAAAATCACTTGAAGCGAGTGTTACGGCCAACGGTAATGGTTCTGTCACTTCTTGTAACACTACTCCATCATTGCCGAAATTATCGGTGATATAAATCTGATAAGTTCCCGCTGGAATACCTGGTATTTCATTATCTATCAACAAATTAGTCATACCAGTACCTGTTATAGTACCATCTTCTATATTTGTATATGTGAAGGTTAATGGAGGTGTTCCCTGTTCTACAGAAAATATAAGTGTACCGGTTGCTGTACCAGTGCATAATGCAGGAATCTCATCCGTATCTCCTACTATTTCACACTCTATTACTAGTAATTCCAAAAACACAAGGCTATCACAATCAGCTGACGTTTGCACTGTATCGAGATAGCTACCTGTCTCATTGTAAGTACTAGTACCGACAGAATATGACTGATCGTTGCATATCCACAAATCAATGTTAGTTTCAGCTTGTTCGAGCACTAATATATTGATCGTAATCAAACTATCACAACCGTTTAAATCGATGATTTCTTCGTAAAATCCTGTTTCGCAGAATTGTACTCCATTTGCTTCCACACATTCTCCATTACATAATACTTCATCAATAATTGTTGGTTGAGGCGAAATGAGTTCAACCGTTGTGCAAGTGGGCGGAGCTTCATCACACACATTGGAAGCGATGACACAAATCTCATAAATACCGTCAGCTGGAAACTGATACGTCAGGTCTAAGCCATTTTCTGACTGAGAAATACCGTCTACTGTCCATAAATAATTTGCCGCACCAAATTCTCCTGTCGTAGCAAAAGTTACCGGTACTTCAGGGCATCCTAATTCAGTATTAGACAGAATACCCGAATCTTCAAGAGGTAGTACCTCTGTAGACCCCTCTATCACATTAAATGTCCAATCGCAATTGGCTCCATTACTTCCATCAATCACTAAATAGTAATATTGCCCTACTACCAAGGGATCGAAATTAGAAAAAACGGTACTTGCATTGGATGGTATATCTGTATCGCAATCTGTAATCGCTGTAAAATTTTCACAATCAAAACTTTGGAAAAACCCAACCTCCAAACTTCCTAAACCTCCTACACATGTGCCAACATCAACCTGGATGGTAAGGTCTTCTGTCCCAGCAATAAATGCAATATATTGCATATTGTTATACTGTGTAGTACAAAATTCATCGAATCCCTGTCCTTCTGCGGTCAAGTCATTAATTCCTGTAAACCCATCGATAT
The DNA here is from genome assembly GCA_937969485.1 of uncultured Saprospiraceae bacterium. Taxonomy (GTDB): domain Bacteria; phylum Bacteroidota; class Bacteroidia; order Chitinophagales; family Saprospiraceae; genus JAHDFB01. Next base: position 5,556 of record CALBVQ010000097.1, read on the forward strand.
CACATATAACACATGCATCAGCACAAAATGAAGTCATTGCAGCCACCTCGCCACAAACTTGAGGTTGGGCAGACAAAGAAAGGGAACTTACCATTCCTACAAAAATCATACAAAAAACCTTGCAACAACGCATGCGATTTGATATTTTAATGCAGTCGTATCGATTCTAAACTACCTCATGAACGGGCGAAATTAGGATAATATTTCGCATTTATAGTTGCTATGATACGACCTACCTTCTTATGACAACAATAAGTAAGAATTCCTGCGTAGGCACGACAATTTTAACCCGAATTATGCATAAGGTTTTCATCATGGTATCGCAGATTGAAGTTTCTTCGTCTTCGAGAAAGTTCGAACGGAAATTATGCAGCAGCTAACTAAGCAAAAATCACCGCAAGATTTCGGCACCCTTCTCCTTCATAAACTCAAAGGCTGCTTCGTACTCATTCGAAATCAGTCCATCTAAAATCGCCTCACGAATAGCCACTTTAATATACCCAACCTCTTTACTTGGTTTAATTTCAAAGTACTCCATTATCATTTCACCAGAAATAGGAGGTTGCCAGTTTCGGATCTTATCCTTCTCTTCCAGTTCTTTCAACTTCTCACTTACATATTCATAATTACGAATAAAACGCTCCTTTTTCTCCTTATTCTTCGAAGTAATATCAGCTTTACATAACAACATGAGATCGTCCAGTTCGTCACCCGCATCAAATAACAACCGTCGAATCGCAGAATCTGATATATTTTCTTTTGTTAGAGAAATTGGTCGATGATGAAGAGCAACGATCTTTTGTGTGTATTTCATTTTATGATCAAGTGGAAGCTTTAGTCGCTTAAAAACTTTAGGAACTAACCTCGCACTTACCACCTCGTGGCCGTGAAATGTCCATCCTTGACCTTCGTGAAATCTTTTGGCGGAAGCCTTACCCACATCGTGCATAATGGCTGCCCACCGCAACCACAGATTATCGCTATTTCTCGCTACATTATCGAGAACCTCTAATGTGTGAAGAAAATTATCTTTATGTGCAATCTTTTCTCGAATTTCAACTCCTTTAAGCGCTGTTAATTCTGGAAAAAACTGCTTGAGAAGATTTGCTTCGTCGAGCAAAAGAAATCCTCTTGATGGCTTATTTGAAAGAATTATTTTATTGATCTCAGAGGCAATCCGTTCTTTGGAAATAATCGAAAGTCTTGGCGCCATGGATTGAATGCCTTCAAAAGTAACTGGGTCAATCTTAAAGTTAAGTTGAGAAGCAAAGCGTATGGCTCGTAACATTCTTAGGGGATCATCCGAAAATGTGGAGAGCGGATTCAAAGGGGTTACAATCCTCTTTTTTGCTAAGTCTGCTAGTCCATTAAACGGATCGATTATTGCCCCAAAGTCCTGTTTATTCACCGAAATTGCTAATGCATTGATGGTAAAGTCTCGCCTATTTTGATCGTCTTCTAAGGTCCCCTCCTCAACCGCAGGTTTTCGAGAATCCGCTCGATACGATTCTCTGCGGGCACCTACAAATTCAATTTCGAGGTCCTTATGTTTTAACATTGCAGTTCCGAATCTTGCATAAGTCACTAATCGTGGAACTGGTTTTAACTTTTTGGCGAAAGCCTCAGCTAGTTCAATCCCACTTCCCACACACACTACGTCAAGATCCTTACACGAACGGCCAAGCAACCTATCACGTACATATCCTCCTACGATATAGGTCGGTGCATTAATCTCCAAGGCAGCTTCTGAAAGCAAATTGAAGATCTTCCTTTCGTACGCCTTTATTTCAAATACCACAGGCTAAGATACTTCTACTAGATTTTGGGAATATTTATCTCTGATGTATTCTAGTGTTTCATAAATGACAGAAGGATTGTCCTCTGTCACTAGTAACCCTCGGATAGGTTTGATGTCTCTAAAACCACGGAAATAATTCGTATAGTGACGTCTCATTTCCACAATGCCAAGGCGCTCTCCTTTCCATAAAATACTAAATTCTAGATGCCTTTTCGCTGCATCAACCCGCTCATCCACGGTCGGCGGCGCTAATAGTTCACCAGTTTTCACATAATGCTTTATCTCTCTAAAAATCCAAGGATAACCAATAGATGCTCGGCCTATCATGATACCATCAACTCCGTATCGATTCTTATATTCAACAGCTTTCTGTGGTGAATTAATATCTCCGTTTCCAAAAACAGGAATATGCATTCTTGGGTTTTCCTTAATCTTTCCTATCAGTGTCCAATCAGCCTCACCTTTATACATCTGCTTTCTCGTACGTCCGTGAATAGAAATGGCCTTAATTCCTACATCTTGAAGTCTTTCAGCAACCTCAACAATGTGCTTCGAATTCTCATCCCATCCTAAACGTGTCTTTACAGTTACAGGCAAATTAGTACTGTTTACAACATCAGAAGTCAATCGAACCATCTTATCAAGATCCTGTAAAATCCCTGCTCCTGCCATTTTGCACACAACCTTTTTTACTGGACAGCCAAAATTGATATCGAGCACCTCTGGTTGGGCTTCCTCTACGATTTCAGCTGCTCGCATCATCGAATCATGCTCAGCTCCGAAAATCTGAATTCCTACAGGTCTCTCATAGTCGTAGATATCAAGTTTTTGTACACTTTTGGTAGCGTCGCGAATCAGCCCTTCCACCGAAATGAATTCAGTGTACATCATATCACACCCTTGCTCCTTACAAAGGGCCCGAAAAGGTGGATCACTCACATCTTCCATTGGTGCGAGCAAAAGTGGGAAATCCCCTAAATCAATATTTGCGATTTTTGCCATACTACAAAATTACGGTTTTTTCTTCGGATTGGATTAATGAAAGCAGCCTCTATATTGACCTTTTATTTACTTTGTGAGATCATAAATAAACAATAGAAAAAGGCTCTGTGAGAGCTTGCAGAAGCGAATGAACTTGCTAAATAATTCAGAAGAATCAATGGAAATATCAAGTTTAACCCGAAATATACATTAAGATATCTACTACGAGCTGAAACTGCTTCGATAATGGGAACGTCCAGCTCTTTTGATGCTCACCGTGATGGTGACCACGCCTGCGCTTCAAAAGAACTGTTGAGCTCCCATTCTCTTTGCATTTTACGCTCTCGTGACGAAATCCTAATGCACAATTCGGGTTTAAGGAAAAGACAAAAATTATCACAAGCTGACGTGGCAAAACTAATAGGAATAAACGGTGATGCTTATGGGAGATATGAACGTAATGATGTGAAGCCAACGATTGAGATGGCTACTAAAATTGCTAATGCTTTAAAGATTTCTTTAGATTATCTTGTCGGTAAGACAGAATTAGAACTTGACAACTCTATGCTTAAAAGAGTTGAAGCAGTTTCTAAAATGACCGAGAAGGATAAAGAACATGTCTTTTCCCTCCTCGATGCGTTTATTGCTAAATCTCAGTTTCAGGGGTTTTTATCCTGATAACATTACAAATCAAAGTAGGATTAACATTCTACCAATAATAGCAGGCTAGTCAAGATGTTTCGCTATTTCCTGATATTGCTCTGAAGTTACACCTGTCCCGATTTTTGTCGGGGAACTACAGAGAGCGGGTTTCTTCACTAAGTTACATATTATCAGTAAATTGCACCATTTACTGTGTTCCTAATGCATAATGCGGGTTAAATTGACACCTATACTCGTGATGCTAAAGCGAGAACTGCCTATGCCTCGAAATTTAATAATACTTACCACTTTTTCTTTAATCTTTCATACTTTTCATTTAAAGTACCTGATTTTATGTCCCATTCTGTATCATCTTGAT
>CALBVQ010000098.1 GCA_937969485.1 uncultured Saprospiraceae bacterium
TGAACGGGAATATGACCCATCGGCTGTACTAAGTGTCACGTTGGCTTCTGGAAATGAAGTACTTAAACATAGTATTGAAGGCGAAGAAAACAAAGCTGGATCTCCTGCCATTTTCCAAATTGGTGGAATAAAATATTCAAACCCTTGTTGACATGCAACTTGATCAAGTGCCTCAGGACAATCTGGGTCTTGAAAATCAATCATTCCGTCACCATCATCATCGATACCATTCCCACAAATTTCTGTTCCAAAATCTACAGCTGGGTCAGTACAACTATAAAATGCCTCCCAGCCTGATACTTCACCAAAAGGACCAGATTTAAAACGGAATGTCAAGCAACTTCCCGTTGCTTGAAAGAAAGATCTCACTCTAAATTGATCTAGACCAATTCCTCCCTCAGGTCCAAAAAAGACGCCAATCAATGGCGCATTTTCATCCGGCCCATCATAAACAAGCAACGAATCTGCCAGAACACCTATGTTTAAGTTAAAACTAGTGAAAGTCATCTCCATCTTACCTCCGTTATCAGAACAGAAAGTGTAAATCGTGTCTAGGTTAGGTGAATAATTTCCAGGAATTAGTCCATTGTTATCATCGGTAAATATTCCTGAGCATCCTACGATTGTATTCTCACAATCTGGATCCATAGAATCTACTAGCATATCACCATCATCGTCAATTCCATTGCCACATATTTCTACACAACCACTATTGATAACAACAGCTACTCCAGGCGTTTCACAGGTCCCATCGTCATATCTTGCAGATACAATGTAAGTGCCAGGTACTAAACCTGTCGCCAAACTAGCAGAACCATAAGTCATACCGCTGTTAAATGAATATTCAACTGTACCTTGTATCCCACTTGCTATGATTTCTATTGCACCATCAGTATTCATACATGAAGCAGCAGTAAATACAATATCGTCTATCGTTACGTCACAATCATCTACACAAGTTATGTCAGCTGAATAACCAGGTCCTGTTGTAGAACCGTCAGATTCGAATACTAACGTCAGACAGCCATTGGTAGAGACTACCGCCCCAGGGGAGTTCGAATTAGTAAATACACCAATGATAGGTGCATCTGTATCTACTCCATCATAAATGAATAAAAAGTCAAAATTCTCTTCAATATCGAATGAAGTGAATGTCAACTTAATCTGATTACCCATATCAGAGCAGTAAGTTGTCGTAATAGACTCGTTATTACTGTAATCTGCACCTGCACCTCCGGAGTCTGTAACAAGACCTGTACAGCCATCAATTGACTGTGCTGAAGAAATACTTAAAAAAAGTACAAAAAACATTAAACTAAGAACGAATTTTAGTGCTCCACTGCAATTTTCATATAAAATCGCCTGAAGATTGTTCGAATTTGGTGTTTCCCAATTTTTCATATAAAATACTGATTTAATGAATTTTATGTGGCAAAAAAGCCCAATTTGGGCCATCTTCCACTATCATACAGTACTTGTAATGCAAATCACGTACCAAGTTTTCTTCTGTTTCATAAAAAGACCATCAATAACCACAATCTTTATTAGCTGATAATCTCAGTTCGAATAAAATTGCGCGATGCAATTGTGATACCAATTTAACTTAAATCAGAGCTAATATTTCCTTTTCTCTTTCTGGTACTTTCACAAAACAACTCGGGGAAACTAACCCCACGACAACCTAATTATATAGATTGAACATATAATGGCTGTAAAATCAAGTCTTAACCTTCGTCTTGAGCCTTACTCCTGTTGTATCATGTAGCGAGTGCCGCAGGATCAATCTTAAGAAATCTGAAAATCTATTGGATAGTAAGGTAATGTGTTGGGCGGGTCCCACTGTCCTCAAAAAAATGAGGCCATTGGGTCGTAGTACTACAAGTTTCGTTATTCACTCATCCCTGCGACTGGGAAAAGCCCAGTCTGCGGGATCAAGGCAAGCCTTGACTTTCCGTGTTACTCCCGCAAAATCAATAGATTCGTATTCATGCCTTAACTCGAATTTTGTGATAGGACTGCTTCATGAGAACTTAAAATACAAAGACAAAGGGAGCCCAAGACTTCTTTTGGAGTGCAGAAATGATAACTATCACGAAGAGTATCAAACGACATTATCGAAGCAGTTTGAGTTCGTAAAAGATATCTTAATGCATATTGTTTGATCAAAAAGAACGAAACTCTTGTATGAAAATAAGCTACACCAAAAAGAGCCCTTCAATAGTATTGAAGAGCTCTTGCATTAGTTTGGTAAGTGTCTTTACTTAATCTTCATTAATTTCTTATTAATGGTATTTACACCGTCTGAAATCTTAACGGTATATACCCCTTCAGTTACAACGTCCCCTTCATTAAGTGAGATAAGGTGTTGGTCGCTGTAATTTTGTTCGAACACTAACTTACCTTCTACAGAGTAGATCTGCAGTGAAACATTTCTTGTATCAAATCCTGTTAATTCAATATTGACAATATTACTAAATGGATTAGGATAAATAGTAGCTTCTGTAATTACTGCGTCCGCCGTACGTGGAACAAACTGTGCACTTTGCTCAATCGTTGCTGTGGACTTTCCTAATAATACAGTCATATCATTTAGTGTAGATCTTAAGTCATCAATGTTAAAGTCCCCGACCAATGTTGCAAAATTTTGCACACCATCCATCTTATGTATATCAGTCCAAATAATTCGTTGAACTCCACCTACTAGATTACTATTCTCCTCACTGATGTCGAAAAGATCAGAAGAGATATTGAAACTTGCAGTCTCAATTGACCAATCAATTCCTACTAAGTCACTTACATCTGCATAAAGTTCATACACCGTTTCTCCATCTATCTCACTTTGATCATAGCTTATTTCAAATGTTGATCTAGTAGCTAGTTCTTTCCCATCAACCAAACCCTCTGCATGCGAACCGTTGACATCTCCAACTTTGATTGTTGTAAAATCAAAAGAGGAAACCTCACTCATATTTATTGTTCGTGGATAATCATAAGGATCTATCAAAGACTCTAACTCGAAATCAGCAGGATATGCAATCCAACTCATATTGTTACTAAACTCATCAATATGACCAAGTAGTAACTTTCTAAGCTGGATAATATCAGTACCGTTGATCTTTTCATTATTATCAACATCTGCCGCTATCCATTGTGCATTTGTAGGAAGAACTTCAATTCCTAGTATATGTTTTCTTATGAATAATAAGTCGATCGCAGTTACTCCATGCAATGTCGTGTTGTAATCTTCAATTGCAATAATTGCAGCCTCAGAAAAAGAATTGTCTAGCACTACAAACTGTCCGTTTTCATCGGTCGTAAGTTGGTAACTCATATTCTCCACGTCATCAATCATAACTGCTGCATCTTTATTGATGTATCCATTGGATGATTGTACAAGACCTCCTAATAATGAACCATTACAGAAATTAAGGTTATCTTGAACTAAGAAAGTCGTATTACAAAAATCTTGATTCCCTTCTCCATCAGTGACATAAACAGTTACAAATTGAAATCCTAGATCATCACAAGTATAAGTTCTCTCTTTGTCATTTACATCTTCACTAAATGAGTATCTTAAATCAGTCGTTGCAGTACAGTTATCAAACGAGCCGGCATTAAAGTCTTCAGCATTTATCATAACCATTCCCATTGCTGAAATACTTGCGACGAAACCAGTTTTACAATATGGCGTAGGCTCTTTATCATTGGGAAGGATCGTAATTAGCTGAGAAGCGGCACTTGTATTTCCACAACCATCACTCATAACAGCAAGTAAAGTATGCTCACCTATTGGTAAATTTGGCACACCGTTAACACCAGATGATACAACATTACTATTTATATAGTTCCCTGACGAAGGTAGATCAATTGTATTGTCACTAAATAGATCTATCTTATATTGATATGTGATAAACGTAGCATCAGTACAATTATCAGAAGCAGATAGAGTAAAGTTTACAGACTCATTTTCGCAATTTGATGCAGTAAGAATAACTTCTTCAAACTCAGCTACAGGTCCATCGCTATCAAATGCATCGATCTCTATGTAAAACTCAAAATATCCATTCAATGAATTATATGGATCATTCTCACCTGTTACAGGGTCAACAAAATTCTCATCGAAAACACATTGATCAATTACTTCGTAATGCACTAAGTACTTCTTACAAGCACCTCCAGCAAAATTGAATGTATCAACTGTAATCTTTTCCCCAACTTCAGTACATAAATCATATATATCAATGTCTAACTCAGGAACTGAGAATCCGTCATTACAATCTATTTCTATAGCAGGCAGGTCATCATCAGGATCATTGCTATTATCATTCATACTGCACCAGTTATACACAGAGTTGTTTAATGATTTAAAGTTTATTCGATCACAAGATAATGTGTTGCCTTCATTTGGCGTTACGGTAATAATCTGCGCACATGCTGCAGATGTTCCACCACCTAAGGCGATAAATTGTCTTATAATAATACCTTCTCCACAATTCGATGCAGGCGCAATAGCTTGCGAAATCAGTGTACCACCACAGCCATTGACTACAGTTGGTTCTCCGAACATCTCATTCATAAGATCAGTATTCTGAAGATCTAAAGAAATAGCATCAATACAATTGATCGACATTGCTGGTGGGCAAATTAATATAGGAGCTAATTTATTTTGAACAATTACCTCTACCATTGCAGTATTACAATTATCTAATGAAGTACCAAATTCTCCGTTACCATCTGCGTCATCACAAACTCTGAATGTAACCATTTGAGGTTCTCCGGTGTCTTCACAACAAAAATGAACAACATCATTGAATTGAAAATTATCATCTCCTGCAGGTAAATCATAGTCGATAGCACCACAAGTACTAAAATTTCGTATCACAGAGAAATCAATTTCACCACAAGAATCGTACGAACCATCGTCAAAACTCGAAGCAAATAGCTTAGCTTTTCCATCTGCAGCAAGCGTAACAGTCAAACTTGATTCTGCCAGAATCACTGGTGGCACTAAATCAACGAAAGTGACAGTAAATATCTGTTCCTCAGCATTTTCACAATCATCGCTTCCAATTACAATCACCTCATAGGCATTGCCTAATACAGGGTTATCAATTCTATAATAATTATTATCAATCACTCCTTGTTCTGCAGCGAATGAAACTGAAGCTTCACCACAATCATCACTAATTGGTATCAAAGGCAGTTGATATTCTCCTCTACAGTGATTATCTACACTTATGGTAACATTTTCAGGAGCAACGAATTCTGGAGCAGTGGTATCTAGGATCTTAATAACTTGAATATCCTCAGCTACCTCTCCTGAACACCAATCAACAGCAGTCCAACTTCTCAATACTTTGAAGCTATTATTACCACAAACTGGAATAACACTATCATCATAGTAAATAATTAAATCACTACATCCCAATCCTAGCATTGGCTCACCCGTTCCAATAAGAGTCCCAGAACCCGCGGGGCTTGGATTGCCATCCTCATCAAGTGCATAATCAATACCAGCACCTGCACAATCTAGAACCGGATTACCTCCCAGTCCATCAAAGTCCTGAGGGAAAACGATTTCATTAAATAAATCTCTTGCAATTTGAATCACTTGAACACACTCCTCACTCTCATTTCCAGCTGCATCTATAGCAATCCAAGTTCTTCGTATTTCTTGGAAAAAATCGTCATTACATGTTCCCTCTATTATTTCTTCATCCATCACAAATGTGAATGTTGAGCAATTATCTTCAACATCTGGATTCACGGCGCTTATATCGGCACCGCAGTCCACAACTACTAAATCCGGACAAACTATCACGGGTGTCAATTTATCTTCAATGATCACATATCCCCAACAACTATTTCCAGATTCAGCATCAATAATTGAAATCTCTATAGGTTCATTAATAATTGAATTATCAAGAATAATGGAATTTCCATTACCGTACGAATTGTCCATTGAAACACCTACAGATTCACCATCGTAAGTTGCAGTAATATTGAACTCGTCATAACATCCATAATCATTCCCCTCAAGTAACATGTCAGCTGTTACTATAGCTTCACAATTTTCATTTAAACTCAAATTTATAGATCCATTACAAGCGAGAGTGTTACTAGAGGCAACAGATGCATCAATTATGATCATATAAGAACAAGAAACTAGTACACCTTGATCTGTAGTTCCTTCAAAAACTACTGTATAAGGTGAATTTGACTGATCTAAGAAATCTCCACTGACAGGTCCAGATACTTGTTCTAGCTCAAGGCCTGGAGAACAGTTATCTATCGCAGAAGCATCTACTATATTAGCAACTATTCCGCACTCTCCTCCATCTAGAGAAACAATTAGATCTGCAGGACACATAAGCATTGTTCCACCGAAATCTGAAATCACAAATTCAACCTCAAATACATCATTGGGGCAAATACCCATAAAATCCGTCGTAAAAGTTCCGATAGGAAAAGGAACAGGTGAAGATGCATTAGTTGTTTGATTGTCAAATACATTTATCCCTGAAAAACTCCATTGATTGACATCAAAAGATGCCAGGTTTATTGAATCTCCAGCTACCCTGTGCGCCCAACCATCAGTATATTCCCAAGGTTGTCCAGTTCCATCTACATCTATTTCGCCAAAGACATCAATTACGCTTCCATTGCAAAACAGTTCTATTGCATCATCCCCATTAATTGAGGGAGCCATATTATCAACGTAATCAGCTTCGAAACCAAAGAAATCTTCAAAAGCCGAAGGTACGGTGGTGACATAAATAAAATCACCTTTCGCTAAATTGTCTGCTGGAAATGTAAACTCTTCTCCATCTGTACCACCACCATTACTAGCAGACCCAACTCCATACAAAGACAAATCTGGGATGTCGTTTACTGCAAATAACTCAATAGCCTTTGGCAATCCACCAGATAAACTACCATCAACAATCCCTGTAATCATAAGATTTCCGCATGACCCCACAGTGTTACTTATTGTGTATGTTCCAAGTGCTGATCCCGCAAGATCAATTTCACCCGTCGCAGAGTCAAGAGCTAGATCATCCCCATTAGCTGAAGTAACTTCAAAAAAGCCAGCGACTCCATCATTAAATATAGGAGCCACAATCCCGTCTCCTGGACAGATTGAGTCAAATGGATATGCAAAAGCCGCACTCAGGGGCTGTGCATTAAACAGAATCACTTCATCTGACTCTCCACACAATGCACCAGGAAGTGTCCATGTCAGTGTAATTGGTGTATCATATTCATCGTCCGACGGGATATACATGGATGTCGGGCTCGTCACATCACTAAAATCACCTAATCCTCCCGACCAAGCTCCCGCAATAGTAGGATCGCCTGTCGCATTCAGCTCAAATGCAGTAGCAGCACAAGCAAATTGATTCAAACCTGCATCGGTATTTGGTACCACAGTTACAATCACTGGCTCTGCAGTAGATTCTCCTGTACCATCAATAGCAGTAACCCAAATCGTATCCGGAGATGTTTCTAAGGTTGTACCTGGATCATAAGATGTAGCCATACCGCTAAGTAAGGTAGCATTTGGATTGACACCTGGATCATCATCATAGAAGTTATAAGTGATATCTCCATTTGGTGTACCTTTCACCTTAATATCATCAAATGCTACTTCTTCATTTCCAGAGGTCATTTGAACTAAAATTCTGAATACAACCGAATTACCTGCTGAAGCAGCCATTGGAAGATCAAAATTAAATATTTGCGCTACATTAGTCAACATAGGACCATCGTCACCGTTTCCATCGCAATTTACATCATGATGCAACGGGTCATTAAAGTTATCGTCTCCCAAATTTGACCTAAAACACAATCCTTGTACAAACGGTCCTCCATCAACAGAATACTCTACAAAAACATGATCGCCTAAATCGTACCCTGGATTCGTATTCTGAGGGTTTTCATTACCTGCAGCCATGGCGAAGCAAAAACTTACATCTCCAAAAGCAGAAATATCAACCGGATCGAAAGTTAAGCTTTGCTCACTATTGCCATCTCCACCATTATCATCAACATCTTCAGCAGCCCAAAAAATATTAATTCCATCTTCGAAACTATACATTCCACCTGTCGTAATAGATATATCGCTACCATTTGTCGCTTGAAAATGATCATTTATACCATCATTAAATTCGATTGAAGCTTCAAATGCTAAATTATTTTCTTGAAAATCGAATGTCTGGCAGGCTAATTCTTGTTCTATTGGACCGTCAGCTTGAGTCGGAACAATTAAAATTTCATCACCTTCACATACTGTAATATCCTCCACTTCTGGTGCTGAAGGCATCAAAAATACTGAGAATGAATAACTTAAAAAAATAGCTAGAAAAGCAATAGCAATTTTTAAAGAGGAAAATTTTGTCATTTGGTTATAATTTACGCGTTACTACTGCAGTAACATATGCAAGATTATAATATTTATACGTCATTTCATAATTTTTTGCATAAATAAATTCGTTAATACCAAATTCTTACGCATAAAAGATATTCATATATGTATATTTTTAATGCAATTGATTAATTGCGTGATTATTAGCTATATTTGATCTTATTCTTTCAAATCAATCAAAAGTTATCTATTTATGAATAAATTGTACTTTCTTTTACTTTCTCTATTAACATGTAGCTTCATAACCGCACAATACAGTGATGATTTCGAATCTTATGATGTTAATACTTACATTGGATCACAAGCTGATGAATTTACTACTTGGAGTGGGACTACTGGAACTGCAGAAGATGCATTAGTTGTAGATACTAAGGCCAATAGCGGTACTAAATCAATCTACTTCTACTCTACTGGACAAGGTCCTCAAGATGTGGTCCTAGACTTTGGACAAAAATATACGACTGGGGTTTTCAACCTGACCTTTAGCTTATTTATTTCTGAAGATGCAAGTGCTTATTGGAATTTCCAACAGGAAACAGCTATTGGACAAGTGTGGGCTGGAAACGCATATATGCGCAACAACGGAATACTTTCTTTGGATGCGGGAAGCACACAATACAACACGCCATTCACTTCAGGTCAATGGAACAAAATCACATATGTGATAGACTTGGATAATGGCGAATGGGTAATTCAAATTAATGATGAATGTGTTGGTGTTTTAATCGCTCCAGCTGCTGTTGCTTCATTGGATATTTATCCAATAGCAGAAAACGCTGCGACGAGTGAATTTTGGATTGATGATGTGAGTTTTTCTCATGATCCTACGCCTGCTACAAAAACTGTAGATATTGCACTTTCAGGAGCTGATGCGGCAGGTGCTGCTTTTGTTGACAATGCAGCTTCAGTGAAAGTTAACGCAGTGAACACTGGTGAAACAACTGTAAATACCATGACTGTGTCTGTCTCTGTGGATGGAACTGAAATTGGTAAAGAAGAACTAACGGGGCTAGACCTTATGCCTGGTGAAGAAACTGAGATTGTTTTTACAGATGTTCTTAATGCTTCTCAGGGAGTAAATTCAGTGCTATTTTCATTGGATGCTATTGAAGGTTTACCTACTGACGACCAACCTTGTAACAATAGAAGTTTGGTTGCAATTTCAGGTATCAATAAGACACCGGGAAAGAGAGTCATGGCTGAAGAATTAACAGGAACTTGGTGTCCTTGGTGCCCTAGAGGCGACGTTTTCATGAATTTAATGACAGAAAAATACGGTGATCTATTTGTTGGCGTAGCTGTACACGGAGCAAACAATGACCCCATGATTGTCGATGGATATGCGGAGTATCTGTTGGGATTTTCAGGAATTGATGGTTATCCTTCAGTTGCTGTTGATAGAAGTGTGGGACTAGATCCTGCAGGGATGGAAACAGCAATCATCGAAAGACTACAAGAGACAATTCCTGCTACCTTTGGAATCAAAGCCACATTTGATGAAGACTTAAATGAATTAGTAGCTACAGTGACCGTCACGGCTTTAGAAGACATTCCTAGCTCAAGAAGAATCGGGTTTATCCTTACTGAAGATAACGTAGTGGGAACGACATCAGCATACAATCAAGCAAATGCATACGCAGGAGGAACAACTGAGATGGGCGGTTATGAAGACCTTCCAAACCCCGTTCCATTCACCGATATGGTATATCAACACGTAGCTCGAGCTATTCTACCCGCTAACAATGGAATAAAACTTGAAGAAGCAATGGAAGCTGGAGATGTTGAAAAATTTGTTTTTGGATTACAACTTGATGATGAGATTATCAAAGAAAATCTTCATTTGATTGCATTCATAGCAGCTCCGTTACCAACACGGGAAATACTGAATACGTATTCAGTAAAATATGACGAAGCTTTGGCAAATACAACTGACACTGAAATTTCAGAAATTGACATTTCGTTTGAAGTTACACCTAATCCAATGACCGAATCAGCATTAGTTACAGTACAAATAGAAAACCCAGCGACAGTAAGTATGAATATTTACGACGCACAAGGAGGCTTAGTGAATACTAAGAACTACGGTACTCTTAGCGGAAAGCAAGTTTTCGACTTCAACGCCACCTCGCTTTCTAGTGGTATCTACATGATTCAAATTCTTGTAGACGGCCAAGCAAGCAACAAGAAGATTGTAGTAACAAACTAATAACAAGATTACTATCTTGTATATTAAGAAAAAGCCTATGCGAACTTTCGCATAGGCTTTTTTATGATAAGGCAATGGCAGTTGGGTAATAGGTGCTGTGCATGATCAATGCTGTTTTCCCTTTTCTGATGGCTTCCGCCAAAATTCCATACTGCGATTTCCCAATTGTGCTGCTATTCTTAAAAACCAGCGAATAAACCCCTAACTAAATAAGTGTTTACCGTACCTGCCTACTTCAAAAACGAAATTTATATCAAGATATCTAGTACAAACTCAAACTGCTTCGAGAATGACAACGTCCAGCTCTTTTGATGCTCACTATGATAGCGAACACATCTGCGCTTCAAAAGAACTGCTGAGCTCACATTCTCTATGCATTTTAACCTAATCTATTGATTAGAATTTTGTGTTTTTTAATTCATAATTTGGGTTTAAGCTCACATCACAAAAACCTAATACAGAACGTGGATTAAACATCAATCCTTGGTCAATACCAACTAAATTCTCATTAAGCACGAACAGTCTGCCATTCGCAACGTACATCCTACTCCCCCCTTCCATGGTTCACTTCACTAAAACACTGCACCACTCGACTTTCAAGATCGGTTGCACATCCTGAATACTACTTCCCTGTATCAGCACAATTTATTCCAAAATAAAAATGGTAATAGTCTCTATTTGAATTCACTAAGGAAGGCCTTCATTCTGCGAAGGGCTTCATGTAGTTGGTTGTCAGCAGCAGCGTAGCTTAGTCTAATGCAGTCATTATCACCAAAAGCGCTTCCTGCAACGGTGGCTACGTGAGCATTTTTCAGTAATTCAATAGCAAAATCAGCAGAGTTATTGATCGTTACTGTCCCATTTGTCTTTCCAAAAAAAGCACTTACATCCGGAAAAATATAGAATGCTCCTTGCGGATCATTTGTTTTTATTCCGTCTATTGCTTGCAATCCATCTATCATTATTTGCTTTCTACGAAGAAAAGCCTTCTTCATTTCTAAGGTAGGAGACATATCACTGGACAGAGCAACAGCAGAGGCTTTCTGTGAGAAAGCAGCCGCTCCACTAGTGACTTGTGATTGGATTGCACTGCAAGCCTTCGCAAGCCATGCGGGTGCACCCATATACCCAATTCTCCACCCTGTCATAGCAAACCCCTTAGCCATTCCATTCACAGTAGCCACTTGATCTTTCATAATGTCAAAGCTACCTATACTTGTGTGTTTGTCTCCGAAATTAATATATTCATAGATTTCATCTGAAATTACGAAAAGGTCTTGCTTCTCATCAATTACTTTTGCTAGAGCATGAAGCTCATCTTCAGAATATACAGATCCTGTTGGATTACAAGGAGAAGAAAATATGATTACTTTAGACTTATCTGTAATGGCAGCTTCAAGTTGCTCCGGTGTAACTTTGAAATCGCTTTCAATACCAGCTTTTACACATACTGGCACTCCACCAACCATAGTCACAATGTCGAAGTATGATACCCAATAGGGTGTAAAAATGATTACTTCATCACCTGGATCGACTAGTGCGTTCATCAAGTTACTGATACTCTGTTTCGCACCGCACGAAACAACTATATTCTCTTTCGTAAATTCTAGATTATTATCTCTTTTGAACTTTGCAATGATTGCATCGACAAATTCTGGTAAACCTGGCACAGGTGTATAATTAGTATAACCATTGTCCAAGGCGTCCTTTGCCGCTTGCTTCACATGATCAGGCGTATCAAAATCGGGCTGCCCCAATGATAAACTTATGACATCATGTCCTTGAGATGCAATTTCTCTAGCTGCCTGTGCCATTGCTATTGTCGCAGACTCGTTCACTAGATCAAGTCTTTTAGATAAGAATTTATGACTCATTGATTTTCGTTTTAATGTGATTTTAAATTTACTTCTAATTATACTTATTCTACATTAAGTTTCGGCTTACTATTTCGAACATACCTCGCATAAAGTTCCTCATGCTCTCTGCCCCATTCTCGTTCCATAAAACGTCCTGCCTTTTCCTTTTGGCGTAAAGCCTCATAAACAGATATAGCACATGCTACTGAAATATTCAAGGATTGCACCATGCCATATTGGGGAATTTTGAAATTACCATCAAGATGCGTCAAAAACTCCTCAGACAACCCAGCATGCTCGTTCCCAAAGACCAACGCAACTGACTGCAAGAAGTCAATGT
>CALBVQ010000099.1 GCA_937969485.1 uncultured Saprospiraceae bacterium
TTTCCTATTCTTATGATTATTGTGAGCACCAGCGATGTGATTCATTTACTTTCGAAATATATCGATGAATTACGAAAAGGAAAGACCAAAGATGAAGCCATAAAAGTGACTGTTCGAGACATAGGGATGGCTACTTTGTTGACTAGTATAACCACTTCAATTGGTTTCGGAACCTTACTATTTTCTAGGTTGAAACCCATCCAAGATTTTGGTGTAAATGCCGCTGCCGGGGTAATGATTGCCTTCGGTGTGATTCTGCTTTTCTGCGCCGTTTTCTTCCCCATGTTTTCACTTGAGCAATTGGCTAATCCCGATAAAACTCTGAATTTCTGGGAGCGAATCTTAGGAAAATGGTATCTACAAACGAAGAAATATAAGAATAGAATATTGATAGGAAGTGGTCTTGTACTTGTTCTGTCATTATGGGGAATTTCTATGATTTCCACTAATTATAAATTAGTTTCTAATCTTCCAAGAGGTAAAAAAGTGACGGCAGATTATCTTTATTTCGAGAGTGAGTATGCGGGATTTCGACCAGTTGAAGTAGCTATTACCGTTAAAGGTGATCGGAAGATTGATGATTACGAGGTAATGCAAGAAATTGTGAAAGTTGAGGAACACATAAAGACTTATGATGTGATCAAAAACGTAACTGGCTATTCCTTGATCTATAAGTCAATAAATAAGATGATGAATGGAAATAAGGCGGAGGCCTATGTGTTCCCTAAAGATTCCCTTCAATACAATACCTATAAGAAATTTGCCTCGCTGGTTCCTAAATTGACGAGCTCTATGTTGCTGTCGAAAGATGGCACAAAGACAAGGATCAGTAGTCGAATTGATGACATTGGCGCAGAGGAAGTGCAGTCTAGAGTAGCAACAATCGAAAAATGGATAGAGGATAATACAGATCCGGATTTAGCTTCTTACAAACTGACTGGTACCGCCATGCTGCTTGATAAGAACATGTTTTACGTTCGTGAATCATTGATCAAAGGATTGGGTTTTGCTATTCTCATGGTTTCATTATTGATGGTTCTTTTATTTAGGGACATCAGATTGATTCTTATTTCGATTATTCCGAACCTTCTACCCTTGCTCATTTCAGCGGGAATACTGGGGTTCGTGGGAGTTGATTTAGAGGCTGGAATTGCAATTGTATTTGCGATTGCCTTTGGAATTGCAGTAGATGATACGATACATTTTCTTAGTAAGTATAAACTCGAAAGAGGAAAGGGGAAATCCGTGGATCAGGCTCTAGAAGTAACGTTTAAGGAAACTGGCAAAGCGATTATTATCACTTCGATTATCTTATTCTTTGGATTTTTAGTGCTGTTCTTCAGCATTCATCCACCAAGTAGATCAATCGGAATATTGATAGCTGTCACATTAGTGACGGCACTGGTAGCGGATTTATATTTAATACCAATCTTAATTCGGATGTTAGTTAAGAAAGAGGATACTGAGAAGTAATACCACTTCTGCTTTTTTCGAAAATCATAATCTTGTGCCTTCCTCTTCCGAAGTTCATGCGCTAAGGTGAAAGGGTATTTCCTTTCCGCACGAATCCTGCTGTTGCAGAAAACCTGGAGTCCTTCACTTTGGGCGAAAGCCAGGATTTTAACCCGAATTATGCGTTAGGTTTTCTAAAATTCAAAGAGAATACGAGCTTAACAGTTCTTTTGAATCCTAGGAGTGGTCAGCATCACTGTGAGCTGCACAAGAGCTGGACGTTCCCATTATCGAAGCAGTTTCAGCTCGTAATTGGTATTAATGCATATTTAGGGTTTAAAATAAAATTCCTTAGACATCTGTATATTTACCCTTATGAAGTATGCAATTTCTGCAGGACATGAGGAAACTATGGCTTCCGCCAAAAAAATATTGGAAGCTGGAGGTAATGCATTTGATGCTGCGATTGCTGCAGGGTTTTCCATGTTTATTAGCGAGCCTTGTATGTCATCTGCTGGTGCTGGCGGATTCGCAATGGTTATGCCCAAAGGCGAAGAAGTACGTATGCTTGATTTCTTTACGCAAACACCACAGCGAAAAAGAGCACTGGATAAGGTAGATTTTTACCCTGTTGTCGTGAATTTTGGGAATGAGACGGAAGAATTTCATGTGGGAATGGCTTCGGTTGCAGTCCCCGGAATAATAAAGGGCCTCTTCGAAATGCATGCTGAATATGGATCAATGCCAATTAAAGACTTACTGGTCCCAGCAAAAGAATTGGCAAAAAACGGAGTTCTAATTGATGATTTTCAAGATATTGATCTGGGTCTACTTTCCGAAATTATTCGTGAAGATGAATCGATGCATAAGGTATTTTTCGACGAAAAGGGAAATAGGATAAAGAAAGGAGATAGGCTCTTTATGCCCAATCTTTACGGCTTTCTGGATATGTTGGAACATGAAGGAGAACAGGAGTTTTACCGAGGAGAAGTCAGTAGGATAGTACACAAGACTTCAAAAGAACGTGGGGGGTATATACAACGATCAGACTTTGAGGATTACCAAACCTTTTGGCGGAAGCCCATTAAAGCAGAAGCATTTAATAGCAGGATTTACCTACCTAATGCGCCATCGCTTGGCGGTGCACTGCTGGCATTGATTCTACAAGCGTATTCTGTTAATAAAGATTGGGTAAATGCGATAGTTGATACTCGGAAAAAATATACCTCACTAGAGCAAATCCAAAAAGCTATTTTGCAGATTCTACCGGAGAGTGGTTATTCTTATTTGGGAGGGACAGCTTCGACTAAAGGGACATCTCACTTCAATATCACTGACGGTGTGGGAAATGTGGTTGCGTTTAGTTGTTCGATAGGAGAGGGTAGTGGATATTTCGTGCCAGGCACCGATATGCAGATGAATAACATGCTTGGAGAATCATTCTTACTTCCACATGGCTTTCACAGCTGGGTAGAAAATACCCGTTTGCATTCAATGATGACACCATCGATTATTACTGATCGAGAGGGAGAATTCAAGTTTGCTGGAGGATCTGGAGGTGCTGGAAGGATTCCATATATGATGGCACAAGTGATGAGTTCTGTGATGGAAGAAGGTAAACTTTTGGCGGAAGCCATAGAATCACCAAGAGTGTATTTTATGAACGACACGGTGCACGGCGAGCAAGGATATGATTTATCAAAAGTAAAGGAATACGCAACCAAGGAATGGGATTATAGCTCGATGTTTTTCGGTGGAGTACATGCAATTTATAAGTCGGGAAATAGGCTGCAAGCCGAAGGAGACTCGAGAAGGTACGGAGTGGCAGTTGTTAGAACAGAGTAATGGAAGCGAGAGTTAGTCAGTCGATTTTTCGGCCGATGTAGCATGGTCTTTAATAACTTTCCAATCGCCATTTATTTTCTTCAAGTCATAACTTACGATTAATCGGTTAAAGTATGGGACTCCATCTCGTAATGGTTCTCTATAGATTGATTCTACTACACCAAATCCCATTTCTTTACCCACGGTTGTATTCAGTATTTTCGAATCCATTGTCCAAGCTGATGTATCAGCAAACCAAACTTCGTGAAATTTCATGAAGCTATCAACTGATTCTATGATCTCCATTTGGTCCAGGATAAGCTGCATTTCGCCGTGGGGGGAAAGAGTAGATCGCAGTGTTGTAAGGTCACGCTTTCCTATTGCATTAATGTGTTCTGTTAAAACAGTCTTCAAAGAAGATTCGTTTTCTGCTTGACTTGCTTCAGAATGCTCATGATTATGTTGGCAAGAAAAGAGGAGGAATATCGCTAGAAAGATAGAAAGTATTTTAGCTAGTTGCATAGGTTTATGGTATTAGGTCTCACTATAAAGGTATAATATACCAATTCTGTTTTAGAATTTCGCATATTTTCAAGTTTATAAAAGCAATTACTTCGTTAGAAATACTCATGATAGCTAAGGCTATCCTTGCGTTTTCTGCCTTGTACTTGATTTAACCCGAAATATGCATTAAGATATCTA
>CALBVQ010000100.1 GCA_937969485.1 uncultured Saprospiraceae bacterium
TTATGTAAACCGATCGAAGCTCCTGTAGACAGGAAGAATCCTATATCATACTTGGAATTAGCACCATAAACGTACAAGGCATCAATTGTTTGAAAAAAGTCGCCTGTATTTCCTCTATCAAGTACAGAGGCTTCTGTCTTAATTTGCATTAATTGTTCTCCTTCTTCCAAAGATTGCGCCTCAATTAGTCTTCCGGTAGAGTAGCAGGAACTAAACAAAAATAGGGTGAGTAATCCGAAGATTATTTTGGAAAGCGGAAGATAGTTCGTAAAAAGTGGGGGAGTGTTTATGATAGTTAAATGGGTATTATTGCTCATTAGGTGAATTTAGATTGTCCATATAAATACTTTGTAATAAGTCTTATTATAAATGAAAGACATAAACTAAGCCTACTGTATGGACGGCGCCTTCTCCTATGGGTCCGTATGGATTGCTGCCAAGATTGTATCCTAGTCTAAAGGGCTTTTCACCAAACTGAGCTCCTATGGTAATATTAGGTGAAAGAAGTACTCCCTCAGCGTTATATCCCGTAGCGATTCGAAGTGAAGGATTGGCAAGTATCCTTGTCTTTCCTATCTGGTGGGAATAGTATAATGTTGGTGAAAATTCAAAAACTGGAGAAAATAAAAGGTATTTTATGTCGATCCCTACAGAGAAATCGGTTTGCTCTTTATTAATTAATTGATACTTATTATGAAGTCCAATCATTCTATTGCTATTTACATAAAAGCCCAGATCGTAATCATCGGTCATCCCACGAGTGTAAAGAGCTTCAGCAGAAGCCCATCCACCAATTCCGTCACCTGGTGAGACGACCACATTGCCCTCTCCTTCAATCATAATAGAATGTGCTCCCTTGCCATGAGCTTCGGCGCCAATTAAGTTAACGTAGTTAAAGCACGATTGAGCCGTCAAGCTAACTGTCAGAACTAGAATATAGAAATATAGATTTTTCATATTATTTATTAGCTAGTAAATTTATTTTTTAAAATCAAAATACTTGAGGATTTTCGGCTTCTCTTTTCTTTTGCCAATAAGAGGCTCGATATATGTCAAAGACAATTCCGAAATTATGTGTGAATTCAGTTTTAACGATCTTGGTACTTCTCAAATTATATCCTACTCTAATCGGACTATCACTAATTATTAAGCCGATATTGATATTGGGAGTGTATCTGTACGACTTACTTGGATAGTTAGGGTCAATCTCAAGAGAAGGATTGATAAGTAACTTGTTTTTTCCTACTGCTCGGGTATAATAGATCGTAGGATGAAAATATATCCCTGAAATGTAGGTTATGGGAAATTTGAAATCAAGGCCAGCAGAAAGATCATTTTCTGCTTGATCTAGCAATTGGTATTTTGAATGCAACCCAATATCTCCAAAGCTATTCATATAAAATCCTAAATCAAGTGAATTTGTAATTCCTCTTTTTGTGAGCACCTCAAATGAGGCTCTTGTTTCTTTAATTTCTAGAACTTTGGGGACATCAAGTTGAGCTTCAATTTGCATCATAACTTCACCTTTTCCAAGTGCTTGAGCTTCCGTTAGATTTATATAATTGGCACATGAATGTAACGAGAAGATAAGAAGTATAAGAAAGCATGAGGTGTAAGAATTCATCGCGTAAAGGTAAATGTTTTGGGCGAAAGCCCCAAAAAAAAACTACCATCCACCAACACCTCCTCCGCCACCGCCACCGCCGGAGAATCCACCTCCACCACTACCGCTACTACTTGATGAAGGTTGAGTTGCAGTTCCCCTCAATGTTTGCCCAAATCCCGTGTTGAAGTGCGGAGACATATAAATTCCATAGTAGGGATGATCATTTAATTTAGCCTCATTTATCATGCTCTCGAAGGATGTTTGCCACTTATCAGCAACGCCCAAAGCCTTCGCATATGGGAGCAACTTTTCAAAGTGCTCAATATCTCTCATTTCCATATCATAGCCTTCTGCATAATCTTTTTCAGTCCAAGAAAGATATTCCTTGAATCCTTTAATCTTGGCTCTTAATTCCAGTTTTTCAACGGTCGGCTTACGAATCAAAAACGCGTATACCGCCAGAATGATTAAACAGAAAATAGGATATAAGATAAGGATAGGTAATTTCACGTACTCTGTGTAAGGCTCATAATAGTAGGTCAGTGCGACTAAAGCCGTTGTAACTATTATCCACAAGATGGGTAAGAAGATAAACTGCGTGTTATTCCCTTCATTCACAAATGCGCTGTATTGCGACCTCAAAGAACTATTGTGACTACTTAGTGCAGATTTTACAGATGCTTCGTATTCCCCATCAATTCTCACCGTTTTTCTGCGTGCAAAAAGCTTTCTATGCAGTTCGGCCTGCTCTTCAACGGCAATTGGCCTCTTAGAAATATTGGTCAGTTGATAGAATCGCGAGCTGGCGAAAATACCAGTCTTGCTCAACTCTTCAATGTGGATGTGTCCGTCATTTATGAGACTCATGATACTTGCAATCGTAAATCGCTGATTAGGAAATCCACTTAAGATATACCCGCATGACGCAGGGGAAAGGTTTTCCGGCGGCCCGTAGACAGGTTCTACTAATGGACTTTCAGGATCTCTGCCATACTTGCTCCAGGTTAGCAGAAAATAGGCCAATAGGGCAAGTAGTGAAATTACAAGTAAAATCGCACTTACCCCAGTTTCAAAAAAGGAGGGTTCCTTAAATAGGCCCTTGTCCATGGCAACACTTGCTGTTATTCCCTCGAAGGCATTCAGTTTCTCAAATGTCTGCAAGGATATTACATTATCTTCTTTCTTGATATTCGTGAGTTCTTGCTGTTCGCCTCTCATCCCGCCATAGATATGAGTTTCTTGGATATTAGCCTCAGCAGGTAAGATAATTCTAACGTTGGCATTGTCGACTGAGAACCTATTATTAGTACCTATTACATTCCAGTATAATTCGTCGAAATCATCAAAAAAGGCAATCTGGTTTTTTACCTTGTACTTGATCGTGTATTCGTGCAATCCGGATGGGATAAACACGTCGGCGCTACCTATATAAAGCGTTACATCTCCCTGCTCTTTCTTACTTTGATAGTTTACGGGTTCGCCATCCTTTAAAACTTCTTGAATATCATAAAAGACGGTTTGCTCCCCATGATCACCCAGAACGCGAGTTGTAGGTAAATCCCTTGTGATCCCTCTTCTTATGTAAATTCCTTCTGCATTAACTTTAATAAATTCGGTAATAAATAGACTTCTATCCTTATTTACTTGAATGTCTACATCGTAATTAACGATTCGCTCCTGAGGGTAGGCAAGGGTAGACAAGAAAATAAAAAACATAAGCAATATGAAACGGGCGCTGGTCATCGTCATTGTGAAAGTTTTGTGATTCATAGATACTAACAATTTATACAATGAGGAAATTCATTTCAAGAATTTTATTAGATAAAGGTAGCGTTGCGTCCTATGAAGTTACAATGGCAATAGACATTGAATGTACTAGATTGTCGAGTTATATAGAATCATGTATGTTTGCAAGAAAAATCACAATGCAGCAAAAACGGCCAATTCTTTTGGGTTCTCAATCTCCCCGACGTTCGTACCTGATGAAAGAGGCAGGTTACGAGGTGCGAATTGAAACTATTGATGTGGATGAGTCTTTCCCCGCCTCGCTTGATGTCGAAAAAGTGGCGGAGTATATTTCGATGAAAAAAGCTTCTTCTTATCTTGATTTACTAGTAGGTGAAGAGATGGGAGTTGTCGCAGATACTATAGTACACTTGGAAGGTGATATTTTGGGTAAACCCAAAGATAAGGAACATGCTGCTTCCATGTTAAGGAGAATGAGTGGAACAAAGCATGATGTTTTCACTGGTGTGACACTTTTGGATAGAGAGAAGCAAGTATCTTTTACGGGACATTCAGAAGTTTTTTTTGAACACCTAACGGATGCTGAAATTGAGTACTATATTGAATCATGCCAGCCTTATGATAAAGCAGGCTCATACGGTATCCAAGAGTGGATAGGTTACACAAAGATTGAGAAAATTATAGGTTCGTACAGTAATATAATGGGGCTTCCCATGCATTTGATTTACAAGAATATCCAGAAATTTTAGGTAATGAAAGTTTATAAATTTGGAGGAGCATCAGTTGCTCATGCAGATAATATTCTGAACGTTTGTAATATTATCGCTCTTGAAAAAGAGCCACTTATTGTTGTTATATCTGCACTAGGTAAGACAACTAATGCCATCGAGAAGATTATCCATGAGGCTGATACAGACAAGGCAGTTAAAATGTGGGATGAACTGTGTGATGAGCATAAGACAATTGCAAAAAAGCTAAATGCCGAAGAACATTCGATTGTTTATCTGGATGAATACCAGAGTGAAGGTCGGGAAATTATTTATGATTATTCCAGACGAAATTCCGACGAGTTTTATGATCAGTTGATTTCCAAAGGTGAGTTGATGTCTACGACGATAGTAGTTGCCACGCTTATAGAAAGGGGACTTTCGTCCAAATGGCTGGACGCTCGTAAAATGTTCCGATCAGACGAGCGCTTCCGTTCAGCGAATATCCAATGGAGAGAGACTGAAGCTTCAGTTCAAGATATGATCAATGATCACGTCCAGCGCTACAATGTTATGGTTACGCAGGGGTTCATCGCTAGTACAAGAGACGGACGAACGACGACATTAGGTAGAGAAGGGTCTGATTATTCAGCAGCCATCATAAGTTATTGTATCAATGCTGAAAGCATGACAGTGTGGAAGGATGTGGATGGAGTCCTGACTGGTGATCCTAGGATTTTTCCCAATGCGACTTTAATTTCACAATTGTCTTACGAAGAGGCAATTGAGATGACCTATTATGGAGCGCAAGTGATTCACCCCAAAACCATTCAACCTATACAGCGAAAGGAAATTCCTTTAAACGTAAAGTCATTCATTCATCCGGATAGGAACGGAACGATAATTAATGCTGCAGGAGGACTCCTGTACCCACCTATGATTGTCGTTTCAAATAATCAATACTTACTAGAATTCTCTTCCAAGGATTTCTCTTTTATTGCAGAACGGCATTTATCCATGCTGTTCCGGAAGTTTAATCATTACAGGATTCGTGTCAACATGATGCGCAACTCTGCTATCAGTTTTATTGTTTGTGTGTCTGCGGAGAAAGAGAGATTAGAGTTATTGAAGGAGGAGATGGCTTATGATTTTGAGATAGAGGAGACTACGAATTTACAGTTGGTGACGGTGAGACATTATAACCAGTCTACGATCGACTTTTTGACAAAGGGTAAGACGGTGTTATTCGAGGAGACGCATGACATCACGTACCAGATGGTTTTGAAATAAATAACCAACTAAATGATCATCAAATAGGTATCGAAAATATTGATCATATTTCTATTTATGATAGGTTTCGATATGGGATTTTTATTTGAAAATGACATTAATTTCATGTTAGAAAATCTGACCTTGTAAATTCCAACTGAGATCATCTACATCCTAAAAAAGTGTATTTGACGAAAAACCAAGTTGTTGGATTTGGACTTGAGGTGGAGTAGGAAGTAGATCGCATACAAATTTGCTGTAATCGATGACTTAGATCGATTTGAAAAAATAATAATTCGAAAAGATATTATCGCAAATTTTCTTTTGGCGGCAGCCCTTATCACCGCAATTGAATACTTATCTGCAGGCATAACCTTGCTGGAATCTGTTTCTAATCATATTGATGCAGATTAAGTATTGCTGAAGGACAAGCCGCAATTAAGACAGGAAGTAGAACTATTTTGAAACTGCTTGGATTAAGTGAATTGTCTTAATTGTTGTATTTTGTAAATTATACAATGAAAAAGATGAAAAAACTAACTCTACTTGCATTAATCCTTTTGCTTTCCTTGCCTTGCAATTCGCAAACTACTACCGTGCTTAATAAGATTCCTGGTTTACCCACTCGGATGATTAGCGACGGTACAGACATTTACTATAATCTTGTTGACCTTGGCGAAGTGCACAAAGTAGATCTCACATTGGATCCTCTTGTGCCAGTTGTGGTTGTCAAGGGGTTATCGCAACCAACTAGTATGGCATTAAAGGGGACAGTTTTGTACATTGTAGAATTTGACGGTGGTAAAATATCCCGGATTGATTTGTCGGGGTCTTCCATCTTTGCACAAGATTTATTGGTGGATTTAGAGTTTCCTAACGGTTTGGTCCTAGATGATGACATGCTGTATTTTTCGGAGAGTTATAAAGGAACCGTTGCCAAAATTGATATCACCAAGGAATACCCCATTCCAATTTTAGTTGCTGAAGATTTGAATTTCCCAACAACTATGGCAGTTCGTGGAACGGAGTTGTATATTTCAGAAGCCCTTGGTAACAAAATTTCTAAAATTTCTCTTTCGAGTACTAGTCAAGTTGCCACTGTTGTTCGTGCGGGTTTGAGTCGGCCGATTGGTATTAAAATGAATGGTGATACCATGTATGTGGCTGAATTACTAGCTGATCGAGTATCAAAATTTGATGTTACTGACGATACTGGTGGTTTAGAAGATGTCTATGATGATTTCAATTTTCCTTCTGATATTGTTTTTGTAGAAAATGATCTTTATTTCATTGAAAGTAGTTTTGGAGTAGGGCATCTTTCCAAGTTAGAAGATGCATTGATAATTGTAGATGTGGAGGACGTACTCGCCAGCAGGACGATAGTGTTTCCAAATCCTACAAGTGCGATTATTAATTTTAAGAACTTAAAAGAATCTACCACTTACAAGATTTTAGGATTGGATGGAAGTGTGATATGTGAAGGTGTAGTCGTCTCTAATGGAAATATAGATCTTGGTTTTATATCTGCAGGAATGTACATTATTCAGCTGGGCACAGGTTTTAGCAGGATATTTGTAAAAAAGTAAACAGGCTAATCTAGGAATTCAGAATTGATCTTATAGTTGGCGGGTTTTCTTGATCATTTCTTCTCTATTCGGCACAAACGAAATATTATATCATTAATTATCTACAAGGAGGGAGAGGCTAAATCGAGGTCACTTGAAAAGACAAATCCGAAATGCGAGTCGAAAGTACCAAATAGTCAATCAATCTAGGACTGCCTTCACATTCAAAATAATTTCATTTAGAATATATTTATTAAAAAAAATATGATTTTCTGTGGGTTTGGCGAAATTGATTAGTCTTATTATTGAATATGTTAATTTACGCCAATGATGCGATTTGCGGCCTTTTCAGTTGTAATAGAAATTCTGTTTTAGAATGCCAGTTATATTTCTGCTAATTTATCTATGTTAGTCGGAGGATTGTCCCTCGTAGTTTGACGTTCTTAAACCCGAAATATGCATTAAGATATCTACTACGAGCTGAAACTGCTTCGATAATGGGAACGTCCAGCTCTTTTGATGCTCACCGAGATGGTGACCACGGCTGCGCTTCAAAA
>CALBVQ010000101.1 GCA_937969485.1 uncultured Saprospiraceae bacterium
TCTGTCACCAATAACGCAGCAGACATCAAGTATTCCTCAAGGTCACACACACACACACACAAATTCTTATCGCAAGCACTTACAACTGTACGGTCTTGAATTTGAAATATGAATTATTATCTTGAAATTGCCTCACTTGCCAAGCTCGCGAAGATCCCTGTAAGCTTTTAACCCGAATTCTGCAGTAGGTTTTATTAATAAATATCTTAATGCATATTTCGGGTTTAAGCTCTATCGATCAACAAGCCAATCCAAGAGCTTATGCACTAATCCTCAAAAGAGCTGTAATTCTTTTCTTTTGGACGAAAGTCCAAATATCTTTCGCTTAACAGTACTACTTAAATACCTGTAATTTACCGTGATTGTTGGCTACTAAAATCAATGATTTTCCATTCTTTGTTTTAACCAATTTTAAATCCTTTGCATCGCCTGCCGCAAAAAAGCCAGTTTCAGAAGTTGGTAAGCAGGTCATATTTAGCTTGTCATCAATCTCTATAATCGTCCCTATACTTGCGTCAGCCCTACTTGTTTCGGCTTCTGTTTTAAACATATTCCCCGCAAGGATAATTTCGTCTTTTCCGTCCCCATTCACATCGTACAATTCTGCTCCGTTGACTGCTGAAAACTGAGCCTCTGTAGGTAGCTTCTTAACTTTGAATGAGCCACCTTCATTAATAACAAGGACAGATGCAAATTGCTTCGCTTCTTTTTTTAACGAGTTTTCTAAATCTTGACCATAGATATCAACTAGATTAGCGTCTCCAAACGATTCAAAGTCAGGAAATTTCTCTGTAATGAATGGCATTTGTTCAGACGAACAATCACGCCCTCTTACAGGGAAAACCTCCTCATCCTGATGGAATGCAAGGACTATGTCATAGGTTCCGCTGTTATCGAAATCGTTACCAAACACCTGAAATGGCTCTTCAGCTGATGCCTTAAATTTGTGATTGAGCCCTATGTTTCCAACGATATAGTCATCATCACCATCCTTGTCTATATCACATGCAGTTATCGAATTCCACCATCCTTCTGTGTTCTCTAATCCAGCTGGAGATGGATCTAGCTCCAACTTGCCATCATTGTTTTTCCACAGTGAAATTGCCATCCATTCTCCCACAACGATCAAGTCTTTGTCATTGTCTCCATCAACATCAGTCCATACCGCATCTGTTACCATACCTATATTTTCAAGGCCGCTTGCAACAGAACTAGTCACATCAGTAAATTTTCCACCGTCATTCTGCAAGATATAACTTCTAGGATCATTCGGATATCGCTGAGGAACAACTCGTCCTCCTACAAATAGATCTATATCTCCATCATTGTCGAAATCAACAGGTACAACACAAGATCCACTTGCTGTAATCTCGGGTATTCTTGATTTCGTAAAATTGCCACTGCCCTGGTTCAGATAGAGCCTATCCTGATACATTTTTACGTCATTCTCAAATTCGTTACTTCCACTTACCACATATAAATCAAGATCACCATCTCCATCCGCATCAAAAAATGAAGCGCCGATGTCTTCTTGCATTTTGTCGGCATCGAAGGATGGTGATTGCAGTTGGTTAAAGCTACCATTATCCTGCTGTATATACAGGGCTCCAGCTTGTTTAGCAGGACCTGCAGCATAAAAATCTTCAAGCCCATCTCCGTTGATGTCGCCCACAGCTAACTTTGGGCCATTTTGAGACATCTTATGCGGAATTAATATTTCCGATCTGAAATCATCGTAATATCTCTCGACATGATCGAAGTCTATTCCCAGTTCAGCAGATTTTTCAGCAAGTAGAGTGTTTGAACCTGCAGCGAAAGTTGCTTTTGGTAAACCTGTTTTGTGTTTGACCTGAATGGTTTGATTAGCCTGAACATTCTCTAAGATTTGTAAACTTCCATTGGCCCATATGATTTCCACTTTATCTACTGTTTCCACTTTTCCTAGGCCGAAGTGGATCAGAGGCTCACTGTATGATTGGTATCCACGCACTGGATATAGTTCTTCATATTGAACCGATTCTCTGGTATAGATTTTCACTTTATTTCCTATTCCAGTAGGATTGTCTTTTCCTCCTTGGAACGTAAAATTGAGATAGTTGTTACCTTTTTCCCTGCTTCTATTTTTGTAAACTAAAGGCGCTTCATAAACATTTCCTACAACTAGATCTAAGTCACCGTCTTGATCTAAGTCAGCTGTTACTACCGCATTCGAAAAACCTGCATAATCAAGGCCCCATTTATCTGCTACTTTCTTGAATTTTAAATCTCCATTATTTTGGAAGGCGTAGTTACTCACTGGATTAGTGGGAACTAGTTCATGCATTTTGTCAATCGTAAGTTTGCCTTTAGCTGACTTTGCTAGTTCGTTCCCTTTCATCTGAAAGTCTCTATCTTTCATATCCCTGGCAATTCCATTAGCGATGTAGATGTCTTTGTGTCCATCGTCATCCAAGTCTACAATTCTTGTCCCCCAACTCCAGTCCGATTTATTCACTCCTGCAAACTGTGCGATATCGGAATAATGGCCATTTCCTCGATTTAGATGTAGACTGTTTCTCATGTATTGAGGAGCCTGACCGCTATTTATCAAAATTTCGAAAAGCCCTCGATCCATAGGACTCATGTTCATTATGGCACGTTTTCGATTTTCAGGAAGCATTTCTACTTCAAAAATATCCAAATGACTATCATTATTAAAGTCCGCTATGTCCATGCCCATTGCAAAATAGGACACATGAGGAAAGTAGGTAGTCAAGCTTTCAGTAAATGTCCCGTCTCCATTATTAACATAGTAGAAGTTATCTACTTCGAAATCGTTAGTGACATACACGTCTGGGTAACCATCCTTATTGATGTCACCTACTCCTATCCCAAGACCGTAACCCCAATTCGATATTCCAGCATCTTTTGTGATATCTGTAAATTTCCCATTGTCGTTTCTATAAAACTTATCTGAATCGTAGGGTGTGAATTGATTTGAAGGAGGATTCGTGCGTTTAGGAACCATTTTTGTATAGTCAATAATTGGTGAGCCGATAGGATAGTTGAGAACATACACATCGAGATCCCCGTCAAGATCGTAATCGAAAAAAGTAGCCATGGTACTCGCATTTTCGCAGTCTAGACCATATTCTTTCGCACGTTCTGTAAAGCTTAAGTCTCCATTATTTATGTACAATAAGTTTCTTCTGATATTGGGATCCTTCAGATGTTCTCCTCCTCTGCATATATAAACGTCATTGTATCCATCACCATTGATATCTACAATATTTACTCCTGCTGACCAGCCATCAACTGCCTTCATTCCTGAATTTTCGGAAACATCCTTAAATTTGAAATTTTTCTGATTGAGGTAGATTTGAGGTTTACCTTGATTCGACACGAAAACTAGATCAGGAAGACCGTCTTTATTAAGATCACCGGCAGCAATTCCTGCACCCGCGAAGATGTAATCATTGTTCATGATGTTGTTCCCCATATTTTCAACAACTCTATTGCTAAAATCAATGCCTGTTTGTGAAGCAGCTTGAAGTTGAAAAAGTGTGGTATTTGAAGACGAACCAAAACTTTGGTCGTTGCTGCATGAGTAGTTGAAGAATAAAAATCCTATGATAAATATGTGCAGGTAGTTACGCATATGGAATTTTGAGTTTAGTTTCGGCCTCAAATATCTTAAATGCAGTCAGAAACTAGGTAACGCAACTGAATATTTATCAACAGGTATAGGAAATAATTTCTTTTATCGATGCAAGTACTATTGATTGCCATTGAGGCTTTTATACCAATTCTGCTTCGTGTAACTGTTGAGAGAGTAACTGCCATGCTATAGCTAAATTTGATATATGGACGCACATGTGCAAGATATCGTGTGCTTTCAGCAGTATCCATCCTCCTAATCAATGCTTGACCGCTTAAGTATTTATTTCAGCTTAAAGTCTATGCTGATATTTCCACATTGTCGATCTAAACCGCTAGCAGAGAAGACGTATTTTTTAGCTGCGTCTTCGGCTACTTTAATCAAGTTTAAGTCTGTTGAGGTACTACCTTTTTGCGTATATTTTGCTTCGGTAACCTTACCTTGGGCATCTACACATACACGCACAACAATACGCCCTACACGTTGAGAATTCTCGTTAATTTCTGGTTCAAAAAGGATTCCTCGATCTGCTAATCCTGTTCCTACCTTTCCTTTTCCGCTGATTAATCCTTCTAGTGGAGAACCATCAGGATCTCCTTTGGGATCGCCTTGGGTAGTGGGACTGTTTCCATCACCTGAACCTCCAAATGCATTACTAAAGGATTTTTTCGCTTCGTCTTGTTTGCGTTTCTTTTCTGCTTCTTCAGCTGCTTTCTTTTGCTGATTAGCAAGTTCTTGAGCCTTGCGCTCTGCTTCCACATTCCGCTGATCTTGTTCCTTTGAACTCTTTTCTATTTTGGTCTTGACCTCTTTGGCGGTTTTTGTAGTGACTATATCAGCTTCTAATTCTGACTCTACTTTGATCGGTGTTTCAGGAGATTTGGTTGCAGAAACTTCCTTTGTTTTTTCGGAATCGATTTCTTCTGGTTTTGCCCCTTCAGCAGCTTCGGCTGCATCATTGTCTTCACTTTTGGCGGAAGCCAATTGATCTCCACCTCCATTTTCATCGCCAAATGAAAGTAGTATTCCCGTCTTTTCAGGCAGAGGAAACGTATACGAGAACAAAGGAATACCCATCACCAAAATCCAAAATAGGATGGCTAGCAGTGCCGCAATCCGTGATTTCTTTCGAATATCTGGTGGGGTCTCTGCGGTATTGTATTGTGGTATAGCTGAATCTGTCATAGTTTTCTTTTTTCAGCTGATTATTCGATTAGGGTGTAGTAGCGTTATTACTTCATGACGGCTTGTATCTGGAATCTATATGCAAGATCCATCACGTAGACAACATGTTCGTTGGATGCTTTGGGGTTAGGTTTAATCACTATAGTAGCCTTCGACTTGTTCTTATTCTTCTCATTACGTACAGCAGTTACTAAGTTTTTCTTGCTGATTCTTGTTCCATTTAACGTCATTGTTCCATCGGCACGTATTCCCACAACTGGTGGAGGAGTATTAACTCGTATAGAGGCAGGTGTGGTCTTTCCTGGAATCTTCAGGTTCAACGCGTTAGGCACTACCATTGATGAAGTAAGCATAAAAAAGATCAACAGAAGGAAAATGATATCCGTCAATGAAGACATGCTAAACTCAGCCGAAACTTTACTTTTTTTCTTTAATCCCATTATTGTTTTCTAGCTTTTGTAGCCATAATTGCTCGAATTTTTAAACTTTTGGCTATGTTCATAATAGGGTCAATTCGTTCCCACTTTACGCCTTTCTCAGCAATAATTGAGAGTGTGGCATTTTCCTGATTTTCAGACTTTGAAATATCAGCCCTTACTCTTTTTTTAATATCACTTTGTCTAATAGTCTTACCGTTATAAGTCAGTGTGCCATCTAGTTTCAGCATGACTGCCATATCGGTAGGTGCGACTGTTTGAGAATTCGACTCAGGTAGATCCATGCTGATTTGCACCATCGATGAGGTAAGCATGAAGAAGATCAGCAATAGGAATATAATGTCGGTCAAAGACGACATACTGAATTCTGCATTTACCTTACTTCTGGTTTTGATTCCCATATTAGTTTGCTGGTTCTTGGAGTAAATCCATGAATTCCATGGTTGTACGCTCCATTTTAAAAACTACCTTCTCAACACTTGCAACAAGTAGGTTGTAACCTGCGAAAGAAAGAATACCAATAAATAATCCCACAGCGGTTGTAATCAAGGCAACATAAATACCACCCGCAAGTACATCCGGAGTAACATTTTGCTCAGTTGCCATCTTTCTAAATGCTAAGATCATCCCTGTCACGGTCCCAAAGAAACCAATCATAGGAGCAGCACCTGAAATCGAAGCAAGAGAGGATAGGTTTTTCTCTAACTTAAAAAGC
This sequence comes from uncultured Saprospiraceae bacterium, assembly GCA_937969485.1. Taxonomy (GTDB): domain Bacteria; phylum Bacteroidota; class Bacteroidia; order Chitinophagales; family Saprospiraceae; genus JAHDFB01. Next base: position 5,975 of record CALBVQ010000101.1, read on the forward strand.
TCAAGATTACCCACATTTTCTATTGCCGCGTCTATGTCTTTAAGAGGCTTGCCAATTCTTGTGAGCCCTTTTTCTACCATTCTTGCAACCGGTGTATCCGTTGTTTTGCATAAAGCTTTTGCACCTTCAATGTTACCTGCAGCTACAGAAGAACGAATATTGTTGATGAAATTCTCATCAATCTTGCCAGCTCTTTTAATAGTGAAATACCTTTCAAAAAAGATGAATAAGCCGAGTATAGAAAGCACAAGTAGAATTCCTACTATCACTACTCCAAGAGTACCTCCTTTAAGAATAAGGGAAAGAAAGTTTTCGTATTGTTCTTCAGGTACATCGGCCTGAAATAAGAAAAACAAGTTATCGAGCATTGTTTTGTTTTTAAAGCTTGAAAAATTTTGATTAAAACGGCTGCGGTTATTGAATTCGTATGTCACATGACATTTAATCCACTTTTAATAACTTACTGTAGCACAGTTTATTTGGCCTTAGCCTTGACTAACAAAGGTACTAAGAATAATTTATATATTATAAAATTTTTTAATAAGATAATTTTTGAACCGTAAACTTTATGGCGGCTTAAGTCGTTAACACCTAAAATATCAATATGAAAACTCTAGTTTTTGGTGCATCATTAAAGAAGGAAAGATACAGTAACATGGCCTTAAATATGCTACTTGACTACGGTCATGACGTTGTTGCAATTGGTGGAAGAGCTGGAGAGGTAAGGGGTGTTGAAATCTTAACAGGACATCCAGAGCTTACCGATATTCATACTGTTACTATGTATATGGGAGCTGCTCGGCAAGAGGAGCACATTAATTATTTGATAGGGCTTTCGCCCAAAAGAGTGATTTTTAATCCTGGTGCAGAAAATGCTGTATTCGAAACACGTTTGCAAATGGAGGGAATTGAAACCGCTCGTGCGTGTACATTGGTGCTATTGCGAACAGATCAGTATGAGGACGTAGAAATTGACGGTGTGCACTAGAATTTATCTTATTTTTTAGTTGTTGGTCATGGAGTACTAGTTGGAACGAAAGTGTAATTTGCATCACTTTTGTTGACTTTTGTCCTAGAACATCTCTTCTTTAATTACTGGTAGAATACGAGCAAGCCATGCTGTATATTGTTTTGTTGAAGGATGTAATCCATCAGGTGCCACCAATGAAAAATCTTGTAAGCCTTGCCTCGATATATCTGTGATGCTGATATACTTCACGTCATTTTCTTGTGCATGTAATTTAGCAAAGGCGTTGTATTCATCTAACTCTTCTGAAATTTTCAGCATATTACCATTCTGACCAAAGGGTGTAAATCCGTAGTCTGGAATAGATATTACATTAACTCGACTTGCAATTCCATTCACTTTACTTAGCGAATAATCTAATAATTCAGGAAATTCAGTCTCATAAACAGAGAACGACTTATTCTGGTATTGATTATTCACGCCAATAAGCAAGTAAACATAGTCGTATGAATCTTGCAGGTCAGCAGTTTCTATGGCTGTCAGGAGATTAGTCGTAGTCCAGCCTGTTGTTGCGATAATCTCTGATTCTATCTTTGTGTCGGGTGAAAAGATTTCGAGGGAGTCGACTAGCTGGGCAGGGTATCGACAAGAATCGCATACACTCTGACCGATTGTATAGCTATCTCCCAAAAATAATATTGAGATTTCTCTAGGTTCAATTGGCTGCATTATCTCTGGAGATTCGCATGCCGTATTGATAACTAAGGTGAGTAAGATGGTCTTGAGAAGGATTTGCATCATAGTATTGTTTGGCTAATATTTAAAAAAATGACGGGCCATTTTGTTTAGCCATGCAAGACAAAAGGTCATTTTTATTTACTTTTAGCGATAGTATTTAAAGACTTTCTGTGATTTCGGCTTGAACCTAAATGGTTATTTTAGACATGGTCTAGGGGTGAATCTGAAACAGATTTACTTATGAGAGTCATACAAAACTTACGATGAAACATGGTGGAATGGATTTTTTGTAGTGTTCTTGGATGGAGATTCTGAATTAAAAATGTATTAATACCGAAGCGCAATATGTATCACTTCTGAAGCCAGTATGGTTTGAGAGCGGGAGCTCAACAGTTGTTTTGAAACGTAGGCGAGGTCACCATCACGATGAGAATTAAAAGAGCTGGACGTTCCCATTATCGAAGCAGTTTCAACTCGTAATTGATATCTTAATGCATATTTTATGCTAAACATGAACAATGAAAGTAAAAGCACCTATCCCGTTTGAGTTTGTGATTGACGAATTATTTGAATTTGAACCGAGAGTTCAGCGAATGTTTGGTGCCCATGGGGTTTACATAGGTGAAAAGATGTATTTCGTTCTTCGGGAATCAGAAAAAAGTGTAGCTGATAATGGGATATGGATAGCTACTGATAAACAGTACCATCAAAATTTGAAACACCGTTTTCCTGCCATTCGAAATTTCGCAGTTATGAAGATTAAGAAATGGCTGATTTTACCAGTCGAGGCTGAAAACTTCGAAGAAACAGCGATGGAATTGTGTCAGTTAGTAAAGGATGGAAATCCTGCAATTGGTATTGTTCCTGGTAGCAGTAAAAAATAAGATTTGAACTGTTTCTCGTACATACACAGCACAACGATGTGCTCTTACTGAAAGCTAAATGAGCCTACATATCTTCCGTAAAGGCCTTGAAATTTCGTAGAATATTAAGCCAACCTTCTCTTTGGGTTTCAAGTGCATTGCTCATTTCTGGTTCGATTTCTTGCACTACTGTTGTGGTTTCACCGTTGTCTATGAAGTATGTTTTTACTTGCCTCCCATCTTCTGTATAGTATTCGATAAATGTAGGTCCTACGATTTGCGTAAAAGTACCTCGAAAAGGAAAAGCTTTACTTCCATCTCTAGCTGCCATTGTGATGTTGAAGTCCCCATTGGGTTGAAAGTCAAAGTATGCCTTTGGGCAATACCAATCCGGGGAACTGAAAAACCACTTTGTCACATTGTATTCGTCTGTCCAGCTATGCCACACATCTTCGAGTTGTTTATCTACGGTTATTTGGACTTCGAACATATTTGATGGTTATTCTATATAAAAAGATGAAGAGTTAAAATATTGTTGGTAAAATTAGGTTATTTATTTATCTGCATGTTAGTCATTGTAATCTTTGGGCTTTAAGCCCAAAAAAATAAACACTACAATTTATATGAAAACTTACACTTACGTCTTGGCTTTAACTTTTTTATTTCCCCTATTTCTTGCTGCACAAAAGTCTTCGTACCTTTCAGCAGATCTAGGTATTACTGCATCCAAAAATCACTATGCAGATAACAGTTTGTCTGGTTACCTTACAGATAA
>CALBVQ010000102.1 GCA_937969485.1 uncultured Saprospiraceae bacterium
TTCGATAATGGGAACGTCCAGCTCTTTTGATGCTCACCGTGATGGTGACCACGCCTGCGCTTCAAAAGAACTGTTGAGCTCCCATTCTCTTTGCATTTTAAGCTCTCATGACGAAAACCTAATACATAATTCGGGTTAAAATGGTATAAAAAGCCGATGTATTTTTACATTGGCTTTTTTAGTTGAATAAAGAATAAATGGCACCAAAATTGAAACTGCCGTGAAGAAGATGATCTGTATGCATTTCAACAGTAGAAATAGGGATATGCAGGATAGGACTACCTTTTCAGAATGCAAGCGTAGTGAAATTTCTACCCACGCAACAAGTTTATACTCACAGTCGCTAGATCTGAATCTGGAAAGCGTGTGGCATATTTTTCTACAGATTCCAGTCCTGCTTCTTTTGCAATAGACTTAAATACAGCCAATTCGACGATATATTGATCGGAAAATCCATGGGTACCATCATAAGCACTAGCTGCCGTCCGACCTAGGTTTTTAGCAACAAGCTGTGGATCTACCGTGTGTAATTCTATTAGTAACAGACCATGTTTTTTGACGTACGGCATCCACTTACTGAAGTGTTCTTTTAGATTTTGTTCTACCTTATTATTGTCAATTCTCATACCTCGATGAGCGAATGCACCAGTTGACTTACTTTTTTTATCTGTACTTGAGAGAGTAGGCTCCGTCCAAATTCTGTTGTGGTCCAAGAAGGTTCTGACATTGAGTAAATCACTTAGTTCTATGTTATAATTTGCTTTTAAATCATCCGACAGTCTCAAAGGGTCGCCGATATCTCCCCACATAAGTTTAGCCCACACATCTGCTTGAATAAGATTAGCTCTGCTTACTTTTAGTGCAGCCTTATTATAATCAGCACCTACTAAGAACAGTGGATATTCTTCCAACATTTGACCTCGTAGTGTTCTTGTTGCTATTGTATCAAAAGCGTGAATCAGAAGGGCACCATTGCCACAACCCATATCTAGTATTCCCCTTGGTTGTTCAGCTATCGGCTTATTAAATAGGTCAATAATAACCTCATCCATTTTCTTGAAGTACGCAGCATGAGCACCTCCACTTCCCCAGACATTCATCTCTCTGTCAACATGTTTCTCATCTTCTCCTGCTCTTGTTTCTCGAAGAATCCCTGGCTGCCCAAATAGCAACTCGTCCAAGTTTCTAAATGTTGGGATATAAGACACTGTAACACCATATGCTGAGGCTCTCTTAGCGAAGAAAAAGCCTTTGTCAGTAAATGAATAGTTGCTACCCTTCTTATCGAACCAACCAAACCAAACAAAGAAATCAAGTAACCTTTCAAAACTTTGAGCATCACTATGAAATTCATCTGCGCTAAATGAAGACTCCATGAAATAATTATGGAACATGCCGGACATACCTAAACTTACAACTGTTGGACCCACGATGATTCCTTCAATGTGTTTGAGTACTTGGTGTACAACAGATCCCTCTTGCACATCTTTTTGGCCATAAGCCTCTTTATAGTGATTCATTATTTTCTCTAAGACTAAGAAAGGCTCTACTTGAAACTTTCTTTTGGAGAACTGTCCTGAGAATTTAAGCAAATAGTCCACTTCCTCATATAAATGAGCTAAGCTAAATGCTTCGCTGGACTTGTCATTAATTCTGTATCGAATAGTGTCAGTCCCATTATCTAGATCCTGAACAAGCCAGCCTTGTGATGCCAGTAAACGCAAAGCAACATTGAGATAACCTTCGTTCGCTGAGAAATGATTTACAAGTGCTGTGAGAGTCACCAACTCTTTTTCTAATAAGTACGAGAGCACACCTTTTTTATGCAAGGCATAACAAGTCGGCGCCACCGCTATCCCGTCTAAGTGCCTAAATAAATCAGATCTATAATTTCTTTTTTCTTCTTTTGTTAGCATATGCTAAATATCGGAAATTAGTTGTTGATTAGAAATATGAAAAGCACTTAGTTGAAATGTTAATCCGATAAATTAAGAGTGTACTAGCTATCAAGCCGCTATCCATGTAAAATTTTAGAGCGCATTTCTCGTTAATTTTATATGCTAAGGGTCATCATTTCTACTTTTATTTCCCTATTTGTCATGTTCTGCTGTGATATGGCTTATGATATGAAGAGCGAATTTCATATACCTAAAGTTGAAAACAGTACATCTTTTGATTCCTGCGAAGTAAATGTTGATGAGATTCGATATTTGAATGGTCACCAGGCTTTGATCTTGGGAAAGTATAATTTTCAAATGAGCAGGATAGATTTGAAAAGGCAAGATTATCAACAAAGTCCTTTTATTGAGTTATCGAAAAATAAAGATTTTCTTTTTGAAGATTATGGTGATCGAAGAGAAATTGATGCAAATGGTTTCGAGCTTATAGTTGATTATGATCAAACGGTATTCTATAATCCTTTGCCCAAAGGTTGTCGAGCGTTCGAAAAATATTTTCCTGTATTTTTAGTCAATTCGACAAATTCTCCGAAGATCTTTAATGGTAAGGATAGCCATGTGTATGCCATTCAAGAGGCATATTATTGTGAAAAGTATGATTGGAAACCTTTAGAGTATATTGTACCTGCAATGTGTGGAAATGGCAGATGGAGTCTCATTGTAAATCCGCACGAATTTGTACTAATACTTATGAGGAAATACAGTGGGGAGGAGCTAGGAGAGATGCGCTTGAGAATTAAAATTGCAGAGTCTATTTATGTTAGTGCCTCGTATCAAGGTAGATTCAACTTCGATCAATACAAGATACATGAGATGTCATCACTATCTAGCGATGTTAAGAATAAAACAGCTTACTTCAACCCATTGTATTTTCTAGGTTCAGGAATTGATACTGTGGAGCTTACGCGGGATTGAAGATAAGTTAAGTGACCTTCATAGAAGAGATGCTACTATAATAAAGGCGAACTAGCAGCTTTTTCTGCTAGTTCGCCTTGCAACTAAATTAAAGGAAATCGATAAATTAATCCCAAAGAGTAACATTTAATATTTCTTCATTGTGATTTCCAAGTCTCACTGCATGGTCACTGAAAAGCTGGTCATCATCAAATTCTTTCGTAAAAATAGGTCTTGACCAAGATGTACAGTATTCATAGGTAACTGACTTTTTGTTAACTCCAACTTCTAAGTCAACTTCTGCGTCGAACACCTTTTTCATCCCATGTCCATCAGGAACACTGCAACTAAGCTCCCTCCATATTGGGCCATGTAGTTTTGCTTTTATTACAGTGGCTCTCCATTTTTTATAACTTCCGTTACTTTGTTTCCTGTATAAGGTAGACTTAGACCAAACGTGTCTCCTGTCGAAAAAGGGTATTGGTGCCCAACCATTATCTACACCTATTTCTCCAATAAGTCGGTACGTATTGCCTGCCCAAGCATAATCAAAAGTTTTTCTTTTTTCACCTGGACCTTCATATTGCGTACAATCGTCTTCGGGACAAAGTTCCACCTTGATGGTTCTACTATTTATCTTCCCTTTTTCACATTCGCCACAATCCATTATCCACTCAGAAGTCACTGTGATTGTGAATTCTACACAATCTTCAGAAGTGATCCAGGAAGGAATAGAATATTCGTGATCGCCTGATAAACCATAAGACGTAGTTCCATCTCCCCAGTCAATTTGTGATGTAACAGCTCCTTCACACCCTTCAGGTAAACCATTAATTCGACTACGAAGAGTCACCTTATTCGCGTTACTACCTTTATAGGTCTTAGGAATAACCGAGAGATAAGTAAAGCAATCATCCCAATCGTCCCAATCGTCAAAGTCATCAAAATCGTCAATAGGAATAATCTTGGAGGAAGTACCGTCCCCTCTTGTGAAAAACTCGACATTGGAGTGATCGGAATGAATAGTATTTTCCCTTACATGTTCTAGCCCTTCATTTGAAAGATCAGAAATAACAGCTATCCGATCCATTTCTAAAACCTTATATATATTATTCCCAATTGCAATTTCCTTCTTGTCAGAAAGCAATTGTTGAAAAATTGGTGTGCCTATATAATCAGGGACATTGTCACGATAGTTTTCATCTACCAAATCTAGTTCATCATAGTATTGTCCTAATGAAAAGAAGCCTATATGTTCATTGAAGCTATAAATTGCAGGATCACCTGCTACTTCTTCGTTGTACTCTTTGCTTTCTTCTGAGTCATAATCCCATTCTTTACTGAGACTTTTTAAATTGTCATAGTAGTCTTCGAGTTCTTCGATAGTCGAAAAATGTAGATAATCACCAGTCGCTGATTTACTTCGCGAGGAAATTGATATGTAATCTTTTAATAGATTTTGATTTTCAATTGACGGGTGAGCTTTCCGTTCAGAATTGAATTTGTCTGAAGAAAATTCATCTTTGCTACAGGAATTGAAAAGCCCAAGAGCAAGAATTGCCAGCATAAATATTTTTAAAGTTTTCATTTTTTATAATTTAAATGTTAATCAATAACGGTGACATCATCAGCAAATACTTCTGCGTAAATTGTGTTACCAGATTTGTCTTCGACTTCTTCCAAATCTCCATCAGTACAATACTGGAAGCTTCCGCAATCGTTGGTACAATCTAGGTAAGCTCCGCATGAAACTGCATACACCAAGAATGAAAATACACCCGAAACAACAGGGGTTCCATTGAAGTCACCATCCCAGACAAGCTCTGAACCTAGAACATTAGCGTCAGCAGAAGATGTTTCTTCATCATATACCTTATTACCCCAACGATCGAATACTTGTAGTCGATAATATGTAATAGTAGTAATGTCATTACCCATTATGGCACATTCATAACTTTCCCCTTCACTGTAGTCAGTTGCATTGAAATATAGAGTAAACTCATCATCGTCAGCATTTGCAGGATTATGTGCGAAAATATTAGGATAAGTGGCCTTCCAAGAAATACATGGAAAGTCAATCAAGATATTTTCTGAGGCGGAGGCACAATCATTATACAATGTTAATGTTACACTTAGTTCGTCATCACATTTTAGGATATCTCCATGTTCTTCCATAAAGATTGCGAATACATCTCCTACTGAGGGATTTAGCCCTCTAACTACGGGAGTAGTTATTGTGTTAGAATAAGAACCATTTCGAAATAATTCAATCTCCCAATTATAACTATGGTAGAAAGTTCCAGTGCCGAAAATGTCGGTCACATGTCCATCACAAGCTTCGTCTGTTGCTAGATTATTTACAGTTGGTGCTACACTTATGTCGTCACATAAGACATCAATATAAGCATATCCTGCATGGGCAGATTGTGAACATCCGTGAGTTAAAAATTCAATACATATAGTATTCCCTGATTGGCCTGTGACATTTACTGAGTTACAATTCCAATCTAGAAACATGAAAGTCCCTACTCCTGGTTGAAGGACAGGATCTGTTGAATTCGTAATTACAGGGCCTACTAAATTTTGTGCGGGGTTACCATTATCATAAACTCTGTATTGAAAACCTGATGGACCATTATGACCTGGATCATGCAGTACTATCGCATTCAGAAAATTTATTGAGAAGTTATCTTGATCTACATCAAAGCAATATGTCAAGGTGTGTGCAGTTCCACCTGCATTAGTGTTTCCTAATCGTGCAACATTTGCACCTGCTTGCGCAGGAGGAGCGGTAAGACCTGGCGCATTCACATCGGCAAAACCTGCTGTTGGAACAATTGCTTGAAAATTAGGGTCAAGGTTATTGTTAGTAATCACATTTAGATACAGCCCATTTCCTGGAGTCCAACCAGTAAATCCGTTTTCAAAACCTGTCTCATCGCATGGATCTCCAGGAGGTGGTGGAGGTGGCGGAAAGTCTATCACTAAACTGAATGGAGGTCCTTCACAACCTGAATTTTCATTCTTGAAAAATACATTGTAAACTCCTGGTAACAAATTGTCAAAACATGCTTTTTTGAAAAAGAACCATCCAGTAACTGGTTTCCACGTAAGACCTCCGTCTATCGAAAAATGAGTAGCATTCGCAGCTCTGAAACATACTTTACCATCATTACAAGTCTCGCATGTTGCGTCTGTAACCCATGTTTTGACATTTCCTATTCCGCAAGACCCATCTTCACAGTCAACTAAACCATCTCCATCATCATCAATCCCATTGTCGCAATCCTCCGCAAACCATGGCTCTAAGTCGTGCACTGGGCATATTTCACAAGGAAGAGGACCTTCTGGATCACCAGGTCCAGTACCACAGAAATAGAGTTCACTTATTTCTATAGGCACGGATTTTACAGGCAATAAAAGAACATAATTAGCTATGTAATTATCGACAGGTATGATGTCTGTGCCTTCTTTATTGTTGCCCTTTTCGTCGTCGTCCTCCACGTGTACGTATTTTACCCATGGGTCCTGTAATAACTCAGAAATATCGGTACTGACAAATTCTGCTTTAGAGAAGAATAGATAGTAATCTTCTAATGAACTAGAAGCCACTCGGACTTCCTTGATCTTTGTTGTCCCTAGAAATTCAGAAAGAAACCAAGTCCTATCTTCCACCTCGGTCATAGCCATCGTTTTGGTGTTTCTGTCAAAAGCATTTTCCGCTATGTTCTTTCCATCTGTGCTAGATTGATGTGGGATTACATATTCCGGATGTATTGGAAAACAATCTTTTTCTCCGTCGTCACCTGCTCTCAACCCCATCAAACTAAGGTTAAATAGTATAAATAATATTAAGTTTTTCATGGATTTAGTTTTTTTGGATTATTAATTTAGACATGCCAACCATCTTGTTTTGCTCGTAAAGAGATACTATGTAGATTCCATCAATCATGTTTTCAGTATTGATGAAAACTCGGGATTCCGTAATGTCATGTGTTGAAATTAGTATGCCATTACTTGAGTAAATCTCACATGTAAGCGGCTCCATAATTTGATGTTCAATCTTTAGTTCTACCAGTTCTTGAGCCGGATTTGGACTTAAAGTAAATAGATCAGCCATAGAATTTTCTTGGCTATCTATACACTCTAGCTTAACTATATTTGAGCTTTTTCTTCCCAAATTATCAATGTAAATCACCTTGTAAGATCCAGTCTTGAGGTCATCAAAGTAAACCTTGCTGTCGGATGAAAACTGACTGCTGTACTTTATCCAGGTGTCCTTTTTGACTAGAGTCTCTAAAAGAACGAGAGATTCGAAAGAAGCATCGGTAAATTTTTCTACAGATAATGAATTGCATCCTGTTTCTCGCAATTCTATTGACTGAGAGAATAAACTGCATAGCATCAAGCAAAACAGCGGAATTAGTGTTATTTTTTTCATGATTAAGAATTATGTGTTAAAAAAAATCTTGCGTTTCTAGAGTTGCAATAATATTATTTGAACTAGTTCGTGAGTAGAAGGGAAAAAATCAAGATGTGTGACAGTGGGCTAAATTTTGTTCATTGGTCTTAAAGACTAAGGTACCAAACGAAAATATAGCTTGAGATGGTTCTTTTATTAGACGGGTATTCACCCTGTTTTTCCTATCACTATCGTACTTCTCCTAGTGTTTTTAGAGTTCTCGTCTAATGTATAAATTGGCTATAATAAGCAACGATTCGTTGCTTGCGAAAAGAATAAAAGGTGCGGACTTTGCTTTGGGTCAAGCCAAAAGGAAAAATGAAACAATCTATATTATTTTAAACCGAAATATCCAGTAAGATCGATTGAGTAAGAATTAGCCAAGCGCTATATTTCGTTAAATCTCTTCTCTTTGATTAACGTTAATTGTGGTTTGATAAATGATAATTGATTTGTAGGCAGTATATTTGCGGACTGTACGAAGGTGACTGGTAAAGAGCACTGAAAAAGACAATAAAATGGCAAACGATTATTCTTATGTATTTAATGCACATCCTACTTTTATAGAAGAGATGTATACTTCATTTCAGAAGGATCCTACTTCTATCGAAGACGGTTGGAGAGCTTTCTTTCAAGGTTTCGAATTTAATAACGTAAATCTAGACGATACTATTTCCAATGGTCAGGCATCAATAGGAGGAAGTGATAACCTAGTCAAAGAACTGGGAGTTCTGTCACTAATCCGTGCATTTAGGAACAGAGGTCACTTATTGAGTACCACAAATCCTATACGACTTAGAAAAAATCGCAAGCCTAAGCTAGAGCTTGAAGACTACAATCTCAGTGATAGTGATAAAGGGACAAAATTCTTTGCTGGTAAAGAAATTGGTCTTGAAAATGCGACCTTAGATGAAATTATTGCACGACTTCACCAAGTGTATGGCCAAAAAATTGGTATCGAATATACCCATATTCAAGACGCGGAACAAAGATTCTGGTTGAGAGACAAAATGGAATCTGTACCTGCGAAAGATGATTATGGTCTAGACCTAGATACTAAAAAACGTATCCTTACTAAACTGAATGAAGCTACTATTCTTGAAGAATTTCTTGATAAAAAGTTTAGAGGTCAAAAGCGGTTTTCTCTTGAGGGAGGTGACTCAATGATTCCAGCAATTGATAGAATAATTCTAGATGCCGCACAAGCTGGTGTTGAAGAGGTTGTTATTGGTATGGCGCATAGGGGTAGGCTTAATGTACTTGCTAATATCATGAGAAAAACGTACAAGAATATTTTCTCTGAATTTGAAGGGGCGTATATCCCCAAAGGATATATGGGTTCTGGTGATGTAAAATATCATATGGGATACAGCTCGCAGATCGAAGTTGATGGTAAAAGAGTAGACTTAAAATTAATGCCAAATCCTTCTCACCTAGAGTCGGTTGGTCCAGTTGTTGAAGGTTTTGCTCGTGCAAAAGCTGATATCGAATACGCTTCAGACTATGACAAAATTCTTCCTATTCTTCTTCATGGAGATGCTGCTGTTGCTGGTCAAGGTGTTGTTTATGAAACAGCACAAATGAGCGGTTTGGAAGCTTATCAAACAGGTGGAACGATTCACTTCGTAATAAATAATCAGATCGGATTTACAACTGATTTCTACGACGGTAGAACGTCAACGTATTCTACTGCAGCAGCAAATGCAATCGGAGCGCCGGTTCTTCACTGTAATGGTGATGATCCAGAAGGCGTTGTTTATGCTGTAAAGATCGCAACTGAATTCCGTCAAAAATTCAATATGGATGTTTTCATCGATATGGTTTGCTACAGAAAGCATGGCCATAATGAAGGCGATGATCCATCATATACACAACCTCAGATGTATTCTATCATTAAGGATCACAGAAATCCAAGAGAATTATACGCTGAAACACTGTCTCAAAGAGGCGATGTAGACACAGAACTTGGTTCTCAAATGCAAAAGGCATTTGACGATGATCTTCAAGAAAGACTTGCCGAAGTAAAGCAAAAACCGCTACCTTACGAGTACCAAAAACTGGAAGAAGACTGGAGAAATCTAGAAAAGAAAGAATTCGATACGTCGAAAGCAATTAGCCCAAAAACAGCAATTGCAAAAACCAAGCTAAAGAAGATCATAAACCATTGCATCAACCTACCTAAGGATTTCGAGACGGTTAAGAAACTAGATCGATTGATGAAAGGGAAAAGTAAGTTACTCGCTGACAATAAATACGATTGGGCAATGGGTGAGTGGCTAGCATTTGGTTCGATATTGGTTGACAATAGGAATGTAAGAATGACAGGTCAGGATGTGGAGAGAGGTACTTTCTCACATAGACATGCCATTTTCAAAAGCCCCGACGAAGTTTCTGATTACAATAGGTTCAACAATATAGAAAAGAAGCAAGGAAGACTGAGTATTTATAACTCTCACCTTTCGGAATTCGCAGTAATGGGATTTGAGTATGGATATTCACTGGCTACGCCAAACGATCTTGTCGTGTGGGAAGCACAGTTCGGTGATTTCTACAACGGTGCTCAAACAATTGTTGATCAATATATTTCTGCAGGTGAAAGCAAGTGGGGAAGAATGAGTGGACTTGTTCTACTTTTACCTCATGGTTTTGCAGGACAGGGACCTGAACACAGTAGTGCTAGACCTGAGCGTTTCTTGCAGCAATGCGCAGAGTTTAACATGATTGTCACTAACATCACTACTCCAGCTAATTACTTTCATGCACTTCGCCGTCAGATCACTTGGAATTTTAGAAAACCACTTGTGAATATGGCACCTAAATCTCTCCTTAGGCACCCTGATTGTCTATCGACTGCAGAAGATTTTACCGGAAATACAAAATTCCAAGAAGTAATAGGAGATACTGTAGCTGACGCTAAAAAGGCAAAGAAACTTATCTTCTGTTCTGGAAAAGTTTACTACGATTTAGCCAAAGAGAGAGCAGAAAAAGGAAAGGAGAAGGACATTGCGATCGTAAGAATTGAGCAACTTTATCCATTCCCTGCTAAGCAAGTAGATGATATAATTGCTACTTATAAAGGGGCGAAAGAGATTCTTTGGGTACAAGAAGAACCGGAAAATATGGGATATTGGAGATTCATCATGGCTAATATGAGAAGATCACCAATCGAAGTGATTTCTCGGCCAGCTTCGGCTTCACCAGCTACTGGTTATAAGAAGGTACACGACGGAGAGCAAAGTGAAATTTTGGCGGAAGCCATAGGAAAATAAAAGAAAGGTTTTCAGTGAGAGCATATTGTTTTTCTTTGGGGTTCAACCCCAAAGAAACCTTAATAAGGCTAAACACGAATTATGCATTAGGTATTTCGTAATGAGAGGTTAAAATGCAGAGAGAATGAGAGCTCAATAGTTATTTTGTAGCTCAGACGTGGTCAACATCACAGTGAGCATCAAAAGAACCGAACGTACGAACGTGCCCATTATCGATGCAGTTTGAGTTCGTAGTAGATGTCTTAATACGTATTTCGGGTTAAATTAGCCTTTAAATTAATTATACCGACTGAAATATTTTAACTTTTCAAACAAGTTTGTTCTTGCACTAGTTATAATACTTTGACTTCGTTCAACGTACAAGTATTAATTTTTGGATAAAACGAATACGCCAAAAACGAACAAAAAGTCATCAATCCTTAAAGTAAACTTAAACTTATGAAGAATCAGATTTCAACTTTACTAGTAGTTCTAGCCTTCTTTATATCTTCATGTACTCCTAAAACAACGGAGAAAATCGTTGAAGCACCAGTAGAAAAAAAGGTAACTAAGGTAATAGAGTGTGCGACTTTCAATGACCTTGGGAGTAAACAAGAAGCGGCTGTGACGGCGTTTATTTTATATAAAGATGAATTAAAATTAAAAAATTACGAGGCGGCTTACCCGCTTTGGCAGAAGGCGATGAGAATGGCGCCCAAAGCTGATGGAAACAAGTCTTACCACTACGATGATGGTGTGAAACTTTTCACATATTTTGCAGATCAAGAGACAGTCGAAGACAATAGAATGATGTGGGCGGATTCTATGAAAGTTCTTTATGCAAGAAAGGCTAAGTGTTACGGGTCATCGCTCGAAATGCAATCTAAGCAAGCATATGACATGTACTATAATTTCCGAGATGAGGTGGGTGACCAGTACTTGTATGGGTTGATGAAAGAAGTTGTTGACGCAAAAGGAAATGATATGCCTGAATTTCTAGTGAATCCGTTCAGTAACCTTATTGTTTCAAATGTAATAGAGAAGGATATCGAGGTGGACGAGGCAAAGAAATATGCCAACATGGTGATGGACATAATCGCAAACGGAAATGCCAATTGCGGGGATGACTGCAAGAACTGGAAAATTATCAACGATTACTCACTGGGCAGACTAGCAGTGCTGGAACGTTTCCCTGCATTCTATCCTTGTGATTATTACGCAGACAAGTATTTCTCAGAGTTTGAAGCTGCACCAACTGACTGTGATGTGATAGAATCTGTGTACGCAAGATTGAAAAGGGGTGGTTGTGAAGATACTGATACGCGATTGCTGGAAATTAAGAATGCATATGATTCTAATTGCAAGAAGGTTGCAACGAAGGGACCAGTAGGAGAGGCATATGATATGTATAGAAGTGGTGATTATGAGAAAGCAATTGAGATGTTCGATGCATATTTTGCCACTGAAACGGACAAGGAGAAATTAGCTAAGAACCAATTGCTTGTCGCTAAAATCTATTACAGAGATATCAAGGATTTTCCGAAAGCTAGAAAGTACGCATTAGACGCGGCTTCCAATAAAGCTAACTGGGGAGCTCCATATGTGTTGATCGGCAAATTATACGCTTCAAGTGGCCCTATTTGTGGTCCAGGAACAGGTTGGAAATCACAGATTGTAGCTTGGCCAGCGATTGACAAGTGGAACTACGCTAAGTCAATCGATCCCTCGGTTGCGAGTGAGGCAAACGGATTAATCAAAACGTATCAGCAGTACATGCCTGCTGTCGAAGATATATTCTCTAGGCCCAACGTTAAAGAGGGCGGATCTTTCTATGTGGGATGCTGGATTAAGGAGAATACTACTGC
This sequence comes from uncultured Saprospiraceae bacterium, assembly GCA_937969485.1. Classification (GTDB taxonomy): domain Bacteria; phylum Bacteroidota; class Bacteroidia; order Chitinophagales; family Saprospiraceae; genus JAHDFB01. Next base: position 12,428 of record CALBVQ010000102.1, read on the forward strand.
AAGAGCAGCAAAATAAAATATGGCACAGAAAAAATTCTCAGTTGGGTTAGAAGGAATGAAATTTTACGCTTTTCATGGGTTTTACCATGAGGAGCAAAAGGTAGGACGGCAGTTTGTTGTCGACGTCTTGCTCGATGTTGATTCTGAGCTAGATGGGGAGGATCATATCGGTGATACGTTCAATTATGAGACTATTTTCAAAATCACTAAAGATGAAATGGCTAATACCCAAAAATTGATAGAAACGGTGGGTTACAACATTAAGCAGCGTCTGATTGAAGCTGCTGATCATCCTATTTCTGGTAAGATAAAGATCTCTAAAGAAAGTCCATTGATGGGAGGTGAAGTCAAGCGATCTGTTATCATAATTTATGTTTAGTGTGTTGTTTTTATTTCTGGGCTTTCGCCCAAAAATAAATAATCGACATTTTCAGCAACGGTCTTAATTCCTTTAAGAACTCAGTTAAGTTACTGTCAAAATATCTTGTGTTCAAAAGAAATTATAGATAGGATAGGTAATTTTATTTTTAAAATTCTATTTTTAGCCGAACGAAAGTTTGTATTTCCGATTGTGTAGAATTCAAAGGATTCTCATTTAAATTGGTGTACTACTATCATTGACAAAAAACTAGACTAAATATTTATGAGTTCAACTTCTAAAGATTCGATTTTTGATTCAACGGTACTCGGGCATCCTTCCGGATTATTCGTATTGTTCTTTACTGAAATGTGGGAGCGATTTTCATATTATGGAATGCGTGCCATCTTAGTATTATTCCTTATGAGTTCCATAGGTATTGGCGGATGGGGATGGACAAGTTCTGAGGCATTGGCATTGTATGGTACGTATACT
>CALBVQ010000103.1 GCA_937969485.1 uncultured Saprospiraceae bacterium
AAAGAGTATTTGATATTATGTCACACAATTTCCGAAGGAAGTTTGGGGGCTTATTATTGTCAACAAGCAATATTTAATAATGATAAAGAGCAAAGATTACTCATTAATATGAATAACTTTTGGACTCCACATTGGATAAAGAAGTTTAATTATATACTGTCAAAAAAGTTTTATTCAACTTCAATTACTTGTTATGATAAAGAAACTAAAACTAATCCGACACCAACAATTATATTTGATATAGCGAACAATGTATTTGCCTTTGAGTCAAAAGAGAACACAGTAGATGAATGGTATATTCCAAAAAAAGGTTGGCAGGATTGGAATATAGTAAAGAATGTTTGTGAATTATATAAATCAGAATACGCTATGTAACACTATATATCAGGTCATATCTCTTCGTACCTCAGAGAGACGATCGATATATTCACCCGCATATATAATCAGTAGAAAATGAAATCAAATAGTTGCAAATGATTTAAAATATGAAACACAGCATAGTCATAACATATCTATTGGTAGCGTTTTCAAGTACATTACTTCAGGCTCAATTGTGTTCAATTTCGGGAAGTTTGACATTCTTAAAAAATGCTGCTCCAATTGATTCAATGCAGCTAGAGCTGTATAATTCTGAAGAAGCTTTAATTCAAACAACAATGTCAATTGCAGGAATGTACTCATTTGGCGATTTAGAGCCTGGCGAATACATAATACAACATTCCAACTATGATTTAGGAGTAAGTAGAATTACAAGTATCGTTTTGAGACCCGGTGAAAATTTAGACATTCCAATTAAAGTCAAAGATCCTTGCAAGGAAGATACATCAGAGGGTGTTTGTCAAGTTTGTAATTCTAGAAAGCATGTATTGAAAATTAAACCGGGTATGATTGTTAACTATAATTTTGGTGGTAATGAACGAGCTCTTGAAAAGCTTTGGAAGAAGCATCAAAGATTAGGATATGTAACACATGTGATGCCAAATGAGGAAAAGGTTGTGAGGTCAATTTTTCTTGAAAGTGAAAGTGAGAAATTTTATGATTCATGCTACAATTGGTTTTGCACTAAAAACAAAATTGTATTTTGATCGAGAAAATGATTGACTATATATAACTTTATGTATAGCATCATCTCACGTTGCCGCAGGCGCAAAACACAGTTAAGACGGTTTATACAATTAACGATAGAGCTATCTACTTTTACAAAAAGACTAAACTCAACCTAGCACGCTCCCCATCACTTCGCTCTTGCGCTCTGTCTCCTCCCATTCGGATTCGCCTTCTGAGTCCTTTGTAATTCCTCCCCCTATGTATAAGTACGCCTTATCTCCTATCAATTGCATACATCGAATATTCACATACATACTGAATTCTTCGCTATCGTCTTCTACAACCCCCAGGTAACCACAATATAAATTCCTGTCGTGGTTTTCCGTTTCTATGATAAGTTGCTTGCTCGCTTCATATGGCAAGCCACAAATTGCCGGAGTTGGATGAATTCGTCTTAAGAATGTCGAAATATCTTTTTTGCTAGCTTGAAAACTAAATTCACTTTTAAGATGAAATAAGTTACCAGCCTTAACCACTCGTGTATCGGTCTTATGTACTAAAGGAACTTCCTCGGTCGACAAATCAATGATATACTTTTCCACAAGACCATGCTCTTCTTTTTCCTTGAATGTCCACACCGAAGGATCAGCGCTGTATTTGGTCCCAGCCAAAGCCACAGTATCTATCCTGTTTTCCTTAAATTTTAATAGTGTCTCAGGACTTGCACCTGCCCATGTTCCTATGCCTTCGATTGTAAGTACATAACAAAATGCGGTTTTATACCGATCAGTTAATCGTGTAAATAAATCATCAATTTCTAGCGTATTATTTACCAACTTGATTCTGCTAAGTATGGTCTTGGAAATCCCTTGACTCGTAAATTCTCTCTGGAATTTTTCGAATTGCCCTAGATATTCTTCTTTGGAAGTGACGACAGGAATCTCTGAAACACGATCATAACGCCTCCCTTTTTTACCATTATACGCTATGATTTCTCCAGTTAATATTTGTGGATCTCTTTCCAGAAATGCGCACAGGTAAACCTGGTCGGATCCTTCACCTATAATAAACTTTTTGGGCGATTTACCCGGATACTTGAATAGTACGTAACCTTTCAATGCCTTTCTTATTTTGTAATTATAACACTTGGCACTTCACTTAGTTTCCAGTCGATCACTAATCCACCAGCTAAACTGCGTGCGATTTCGGCACCGTATAGAAATTCACACAAGTACAAAGCGGCCTCGAATGATTTTGCTCCTCCTGCCGAAGTAATGAATTTTCCGTCGTGAACGAATAACACGGAATCTCGAATATCAAGTGTTGGGAAACGCTCTCTGTATTTTGGGATGTCGGAAGGAAAAGTTGTACTTGCTACATCGTTTAATAAACCGGCTTCCGCCAAAACAAAAGCACCATCACAATGAGAGGTGACAAACTCGGCCTTTTCACCAACCTTTCTCACCCAAGTTATCATCTTTTCGTTTTCTAAATCACTATCCAAATGATGTTCAGCACTAGGTACGACTAATATATCAATCTCTGGATATTTCTCAGTAAAGGCGTAATCTGGCATAATTCTCATCCCTTCAAAAGTGGTTACCGGCTCCATCTCCTCTGCGATCATAAATACATCCATTTGCTTGATGCCTTCCCTAAATTGCGTATGCTGAAATATATCGTAAGGCGCTGTTAACTCCGTATTGTATACCCCGTCCATTATTAGAATTCCCACTTGATAACGATCAGGATTCTCCTTGTGCACCATATCAGGCATCACCACAGAATTCTCTACTTTGGGCCCCGACCCGCATCCCGCCGCAATCGTCCAAAATGCGACCAAAAGACATAATTTATTTATCATATTGCCAAAGATACTACTGTCCGCTAATAGTTTTCTTGAATACATCTGAATATTCTTATATTGCGAACCGTTATTAAAAAAAATGATATGAAAAATGTAATCATCTTGTTATTTATTTCCTTTGTTTTTTCAGCTTTTCAAGTTGAGGCTCAAGGCCCAAAAGAGATAACACTTGAAGATATATGGACGAATTATACCTTCTACGCTAAGTCCGTTCCGGGGTTTAATTTTCTTAAAGATGGTAAACATTATACAAGACTGGAAGGTGGGGCAATCAAGCAATACGATCTGGTTTCAGGTGAGTTTGTAAAAGATATTTATACTCAGGAGGGAATGAATTCATACACCTTCTCTGCTGACGAGAGAAAGGTTTTGATCAAGACAGATAGTGAACAAATTTACCGAAGATCGTCGAAGGCTGTTTATGCTGTGTTAGACCTCGCTTCGGGAGAAAAAACACCTGTCTATTCCGATAATCTCATAAGCAACGCGCAGTTTTCCCCTAATGGAAAAAAGGTGGCATTTGTTTATGATAATGACTTGTTTTACAAGAATATGGAAACTGGCGAAGTAGAACAATTTACGAATGACGGAGAGTTTAATAAGATCATTAACGGGATGGCGGACTGGGTATACGAGGAGGAATTCGGTTTTACAAGAGCGTTTGAATGGAATTCAGACGGTACTAGAATTGCTTACTTAAAATTTGATGAGTCAGCTGTAAAAGAATTCACAATGACAGGTTTTAATCAAGGTCTTTATCCTGATTATTACACATTCAAGTACCCTAAAGTAGGAGAAAAAAACAGTATTGTTACTGTACATGTGCATGATCTAGTAGAAAAGAAGACTTTTGATATCAATCTTAAGAAAAACATCGAATACATACCTAGAATAAAGTGGGCTAGTAGCCCGAGAGACCTTATTGTATTTACGATGAATCGTCACCAGAATGAGCTTGAGTTATTAAAAATTGATACTAAAGCACGAAATACATCTTCACTACTTTTTGAAGAAAGTAAATGGTATATCGATATTCATGATAACATGACATTTGTAAATGACGGAAAGCAGTTCTTGTGGACTAGTGAGAAGGACGGCTATAATCACATTTACTTGCATGATATCAGTGGTAAGCAAGTGGCTCAATTGACCAAAGGTAAATTCGATGTTACTAAATTCTACGGTTACGATAAGTCAAGGGATCGAGTGTATTTTCAAGCTGCGAGAAAAACACCGATGGATAGAGAGATTTATTCGGTCCGACTGAATGGTAAGAAAATAAAGGTGGTTGCAGACAAGAAAGGAACGAACGGAGCCCAATTTTCAAGTACATTCGATTACTATGTACTAAGTCACAGTGATGTGAATACGCCTTCAAGTTATGTAGTGAACTCTATCGATGGGAAACCACTTCGATCTATCGTTGATAATGCGAAAGTGAAGAAATTAATGAATGAGTATGGTGTGACTTCTATTGAATTTATGGAAGTGCCTACGGATGACAATGTGAAATTGAATGCCTACATCATGAAGCCTAATAATTTCGACCCCTCTAAAAAGTATCCCGTATTCATGTATGTTTATGGAGGACCAGGCAGTCAAACAGTAACGAACAGTTGGAAAGGTCAGAATTATTGGTGGTTCCAAAAGTTAGTGTCTGAAGATTATATTGTGGTAAGTGTAGATAATAGGGGAACTGGAGCGAGAGGAGAAGCGTTTAAGAAAATGACATACAAGGAGCTGGGGAAATATGAGATTGCGGATCAGATCAATGCAGCAAAATATCTAGGTACTTTAGATTACGTTGATAGCGAGAGAATAGGTATGTTTGGTTGGTCATATGGAGGTTACATGTCCTCTTTAGCGATTACCAAAGGAGCTGATGTATTTAAAGCTGCGATTGCAGTTGCACCGGTTACTAATTGGAAGTGGTATGATACGATCTACACAGAAAGATACATGAGAACAGACGGTGAAAATCCCGCTGGATATGCTGATAATTCGCCAGTAAATTTTGCGAATTTATTGAAAGGGAAGTATTTGCTAGTGCATGGAAATAGTGACGATAATGTGCATTTTCAGCATTCGGCAGAAATGGCAAACGCGCTGATATCAGCCAATAAGCAATTTGATACATATTTTTATCCGAACAGGAATCACGGAATTTATGGTGATAATGCTAGAATACACTTATATACAAAGATGCATAACTTTGTATTAGAAAATTTATAATGAGTAAAGACAAGCACACGGCTACGATAATAAACAGGAAAGTAAAATTCGAGTATTTTGTTATAGCGGAATTTGAGGCAGGAATGCAGTTGCAAGGTACAGAGGTGAAAGCTTTACGTGCAGGAAATGCGCATATGAATGATGCGTACTGTAGTTTAGAGAAAGGTGAGATGTATCTTCGAAATTTGCACATTGCAGAGTATGAGATGGGCACAATTCATAATCACGAACCGAAACGTACTAGGAAATTACTGTTACGTAAGACCGAATTAAAGAAGATAGAAAAGCGAGTCACCGAGAAAGGGATGACTGTAGTTCCATATAAGATTTATTTTAACGACAGAGGCTTTGCAAAGATCGAAATTATCCTAGGACAGGGAAAGAAGACCTACGACAAGCGTGACACCATTAAGGACAGAGACAGTAAGCGAGACCTTGATAGAATGAAAAAGCAATTTGGGTAGAAGGGAGATGATGCCCACTGGAACGGACTATCAATCATGATTAATTTCCCTTTAAGTTCTACTCATCAAAAAAATCGCTCGACTAGTCTATAATTAATGCCACTCTATCATAAATCATGTATCTTAACAATATTATCATGATTTTTAATACTGGTAACTAAACATATGCATTATGTCGAATCGTACCTATGAGCTAAAAAACAGAAAGCCTTTCCTCTTATTTACAAAACAATGCCTTGCCCTCGCATTTTTCCTCTTGATGAGTATTTCTTTATGTGCCCAACACGGTTTAAAGGCAGAATACTATAACGGGGTTAATTTTGATGATTATGTCACCACGAATTATGTAGGTAACATTGATCAGTCTTGGGACAATAATCCTCCAGTGCCAGGGTTGGATCCTCATGAATGTTCTATTAGATGGACAGGAAAACTGGTACCTCAAACTTCGAGAGAATATGTTTTTTCAGCGAGAGTGGATGATGGAATACGGGTGTGGCTTGATGATCGTCTGATTATTGATCAATGGGAGTTAAATGACCTAGGGCTTTTTCAAGGTAAAATATATCTCGAAGCTGCGGAAACATACAAGATTAAAGTAGAGTATTTTAATGCATTGAGAGAAGGGGAAATCAGATTGCTTTGGTCAATACCTTCGGCTGAACAAAGCTGGTACGAGTACTTTTTTGAAGAATCAACAATTCCCATTCCTGAAGAATTCTTTTTTCGTCCCGACGAAAGAAAAGCTCCAAAACAAGAGATTGCAGAGGAGGTTTCTAACGAGAAACCTAAGCCAAAAGCAAAACCAAAAGTCACTCCTCAGCCAAAGAAAAAGCCTGTCATTGTTGATGAACCACTTCCTGAGAAACAGGTGATTTCACGAAAAGTATCCAATGCTAAAGAGGCAGAAAAGTATATTCCTAAAAACATTGCCTTTGAAAAGGGTAAAACGATTATCCTAAATTCATCAATGGATGAACTTGACCTCTTTGCAAAATTCATGTTGGACAATCCTACCGTCAATGTTAGTATCGAAGGGCATACAGATCCTGTTGGGGATGCTGATCTAAATCTCAAGCTTTCGAATGATCGAGCGATCAAAGTCGCTAATCATTTGGTTAAGGAAGGTGTAGATGGTAAACGCATTAAAGCAGAAGGATTTGGTGGAACGAGACCATTAGTTGTCCCTAAGAAAGGGGAGTATTACCCCGCGAATAGGAGAGTGGTTTTTGTATTGTCCGGGTTTTAGGAATAGGATTTTCATGATGGCAGAGACTAAGCTATGTAAAGCACGCTTTCTTGTGACGTAAGAAGCTTCTAACATGTGCCGATCATACCTAATCAATCGTTTCTACAATTTGCTAAGCTTTAATAGGTCTTGAGATCCATTCTCGGCTCAAGTTTTTTTAAAAAATCTTTTGAGTATATTAAAAAGGGTAACTTTTTTATGGAGCATAGTGTTAGTCGATGTTTCAGCTGTTTTCTCATATACTAATAAAATATATCTGTTGTGATTTCAAGAAAAAAACAAAAATTTGTGAAACTATTTGTTTAAATAATGCGTCCTTTGTGTGTGGACGATAAGTATTGGGTTTTTCAATTACAGGATCCACATAATAATTTTTATAATGAGTAACGGTACAGTTAAATTTTTCAATGAATCTAAAGGATTCGGTTTTATAGTTCCAGAAGATGGAAGTAAAGACATTTTTGTTCACGCTAATGGTTTAAACGAAGACATTCGTGAAGGTGACAATGTTTCATACGATGTAGAAGAAGGTAGAAAAGGACTAAATGCAGTAAATGTTTCAAGAACATAATTGCTAATTTAGATTGAAAATATAGGCTGTCTCCGAGGAGATGGCCTTTTTTTATGCCCATACTCGAGTAAAAGTAAGAAATCGATAGCTTTGTGATTGTGCATCACGAGTTAATTGAGAAATGGTGAGTCTATCCATCAGTCCTATGGAAATTAAGTTTCAGGTACTTGAAATGATTTTATGTTGTGCATGTCTTGCAATCGCAGTGAGATAAAATTTTTGATAGCTAATGTATTTACAAATAAGCATTTTCACTGTTTTCATGTTGCTGACCATTTCTGACGTTTCTTCTCAAGAAATTGCAGTTTCAATTACCTTGACTAATACACAAATTGTAGAAGAATGTCACTTCGGTGATGACTGGAATGCATATTTCGGGTTCAATGGAAAATACAAGTATTCAAAACAAGGAGATAAGTTTCTACTGAAGCCGAATGAAAAATTTAGTTTAAAATCTATGGTATTCGAGGGTAACGAAGAGTATGGTGATTATGCAGAAAAAACGGCGGTAATCAGCTACGAACAGCTAGAAGTTGGCAGATACACATTTGAGGAGTTGTTGTACGTAGAAGATGAAAATACAGGCCGGTATCATTGTAATAATGCCACATTTAAATTCACGTACCTTATTGAAGTATCTTTGAGATAGCAGAAGCTCATTTTCAAGATCTATTATCTGATTACTGATTACTGGATTCAACCCGAATTATGCATTAGGTTTTCGTCATGAGAGCTTAAAATGCAAATAGAATGGGAGCTCAACATTTCTTTTGAAGCGCAGCCATGGTCATCACGGTGAGCATCAAAAGAGCTGGACGGTCCCATTATCGAAGCTGGTTCAGCTTCTAATAGATATCTTAAAGTATATTTCGTGTTTGTGGGAAGCACTACTCCCATAACCAGAGTAAACCTTTATCAAATTCCGTAGTCTAAAATTTTTATCTATATCTTAGTGACTTATGAAATCAGTAATATTCAGCTTTCTACTCGCTGCCTTCTTTTCCCATGACATTCAAGTCGCTTTTTTCAAGTTGTCCCAAGAAGACAATCAATTAACGATGGAAATTAAATTTGAAAAAGAAGACTTAGAAAGTACGTTTGATGAAAATCATATCGAACTGAACGACAAAAACATCAAGACCTACTTGCTCAAAAACTTGACGCTAGCCATAAATGGGAACAAACAGCAATTGTCTTTTGATGAAATGCTAATCAAGAACAAACATATTTACTTAAAAAGCAATATTCTTGAAATTGATGAAGTCGTGAAATCGGTAGATATCCAGAATACTTGTCTACTTAATATCGCCAATCATTCCAATATTGTTGAAGTCAGATTAAATAAAAGTGAAAGAGATTTTCTAATGGATTCCGACAGAACGTCAATAAAACTTAGCTATTAGTCCCCTTCCAACCAAATACAATTAACAATGAAGAAATTAATTCTAACAACTATATATACGTGCATTTTTTCACTGCACATATTGGCACAGGATAATCCCAATATTCTATTCATTATCGCTGATGACTTGGGGAATGATGCAATTGAAGGCTTTGGGATTGAATCCGCAAATTTCCCTAACACGCCCAATCTTGATGCTTTAAAATCATCGGGAATTAGCTATATGAATACTTGGGCCACTCCGCAATGTACACCAACTAGAGCTGCTATTATGAGTGGCAAGTATGGAATTAATACGGGTGTAATGAAACCTCCTGGAAATTTGGACTTAGAGCATGAATCTGTCTTAAATTTTCTAAATGGTGCAACGGATAATACATACAGCACCGCGGTTATAGGCAAATGGCATATTTCGCAACCGATTAACATTGATCACCCATTTGAGCATGGGGCTGATCATTATGAGGGAATTATAGATGGCACAATTGATGATTATTACAACTGGGAAAAGGTTGAGGATGGGGAATTTATTCAGGTTGAAGAATACGTTACTACTCATCTGACCAATGCTGCAATTGATTGGGTATCAAATCAAGATTCTCCTTGGTTTTTGTGGCTAGCTCACATTGCTCCTCACAGCCCTTTTCAAGTCCCTCCCGATACTTTGCACACGGTTAACGACCCCACATCTGACAAGCAAATTTATTATGCGAGCATTGAAGCGCTTGATAATGAAATTGGTCGATTGTTAGAAAGCATCGATCAAGAGACCTTAGACAATACACTAATTGTATTCATAGGAGATAATGGGACGCCGAATGGCGTACTCAGCGAATATCCGGGTCAACATGGAAAAGGTAGTATGTATGAAGGTGGGATTAGAGTCCCTATGATTATTAGCGGGAAAGGCGTGACTCGCAGCGGGCAGCAAGAATTTGGATTAGCTCAAGTTAATGACCTCTATGCCACTTTTTTTGAGGCTGGTTCTAACACTACACTCCCTGGAGGAATTTATAACAGCTACAGTATACGATCCTCTTTTCAAGAGGAAAATGCTATCGCTAGAGATTATATTTATTCGGATTATATCGACGATAATCAGTTATTTTGGGCTATACGAAATAACGAATATAAGCTCATTCAGAATGAAAATGGAGACCAAGAATTCTATAATTTAGCCGAAAATCCATTTGAAGAAAATGATCTGATGGGAAATTTGACAGCTGCTGAAGAGTTAATTTTTATGGAGCTTCAGGACGAAGCGGCTTCGATCAGAACTGGCTGGTCGTGCAATGATCTGATTCTCAATGGCGACGAAATAGAAATTGACGATTGCGGTACAGGAATGGACTGTCCTGAAATAGATGTGCTAAGCGATGAAAATATAGGCTGCTGTGATTCTCCAGATGAGCCAAGTGTTTACTACGAATACGAAGAAGATAATCTTAGACATCTATATTCAAATGGCTTTCCTAATCACGATTATTGCTACAATACGGCTAATCAACCCGGTCAGTCATATCACTATTTCCGAGTAGATATTGCGCCTCAGTTTGCTGATGAAACGACTAACATTGTGAGAGAAAACGGTAGACCAGCTAGGCATTTCGGGGTCGCACTCAATGGCGTATTCATATCGCCAGCACCAGGGATGCCGTTCATTTATACAGATAAAAATACCGGTGAATTTAACTGGGATTGGGTTTTTGAACCAACCAATAATCAAGGCGACGGATTTGAACAAGTCCAACTTGATTGTGCAACTGCGCACACGAATGGAGCTGGTTATCATTATCATGGAGAAATGTATCAGTATTTAGAGACGGAATATCCAGAAATTACAACAGTTGCCTCGCTTACTGAACCATTTCAAGTAGGATGGGCGTCTGACGGCTTCCCCATAGTTTATAAATTTGGACCTGATGCTAATGGTGATATCAAGGAACTCATACCTAGTTTTCAACTGAAGAGCGGCGAAAGACCGGGCGATGGAATTGAAGCACCATGTGGTCCATACACAGGAAAGTATACTGTTGATTATGAGTATGTCGATGGGCTAGGAGATCTCGACGAATGCAACGGAATTCAATCCTCGATAACTCTAGAAACCACATTGGGGAGCGAGACTTTCGACTATTATTATGTGGTAACTACTTCTTTTCCCGAAATAGGGCGATGTCTGGTAGGCAATGTAAGTGAAGATTTCGAAAACTCCGCGGACCCTGTCACGGGAGTGGATGAAGATGGTGATGGCTATATTGCACAATTTGACTGCGACGATACCAATATTGATATAAATCCCAGTGCAGAGGAAATTCCCAACAATGGTATCGATGAGGATTGTGACGGTGAGGATTTAGTTCTTGCAATTCACGAAATTGCTAATGCGGTAGTTAACATTTACCCTAATCCTGCCGTGGATGTAATTAACATAGATATCGTAGGTCAATTGGATTTTGAGGCAAGATTATTTTCTTTAAGCGGCCAGTTGATAAATACGTATGGAAATGTAACTAGAATTGAGTTGACTGCGGTACCAATGGGAACTTATATACTTGAAGTTCAAGATCTCGATTCAGCTCAGAAAATTGTAGAGAGAATTGTGATTACTGAGTAGTTGGTTTGATTTACATTTCATTGTGAAAATTTTGAATCGTTTTATTTGGTTTTTTAGTTGCATCGTTACGCCTGGTAATAGATTTTTATTAATCTGTACTTGTGATGAAGTGGAGCATAGCTCAGGCGATAGATTTAATTGTGAATTTTGATTTCTATGTGGTATCTTAGATGCTATTACGTCCTAAAAGAAATTAAAATTATGAACGAAACGAAAATTTTTGAAGCATCTCCAGAAGCTAAGGGGAAAGCAAAGCAATTAAGAATATTCGCAGTTTTAGCTTGGTTGCTGGCAATGGCAGGTCAAGTTTTTGCAATATTGAAACTAATTAGCGATGAAACTATGGTATGGTTGATTGTAGCTATACTTGTGATTTTGGTACTTGCAATTACAGGTTCTACTCTTTGGAAGAAAGCCAATAAATTAGATCCAGCTTCTGAAAAAGAACCAACTCGTTTTTTTATACAGAACCAGCTAGGTGCGATTATGGGAGTGCTTGCATTTCTTCCATTGGTAATTATGATTTTTACCAATAAGAACATCAGCGGAAAAACCAAAGGAATTGCTGGAAGTATTGCTGCAATAGCTATGGTTGCAGCTGGTATCACGGGAGCAGATTTTAACCCGCCATCAGTTGAGAAATACACAGAAGAAATAAATCAGCAAACAGCAGCAGCTAAGAGTCTAGACATCGATACTGACAATGTTTATTGGTCAAAGGCAGGAAATAAATATCATGCTTTCGATGACTGCCAATATATCAAAGGGAAAGCTCTTTCGAGTGGTAGTATCAAGAAATCTTGGGAAGACAAAGGAATTTCTGAACTGTGTAAAGTCTGCCAAAAGAAAGCAGCAAAATCAGCAGCAAAGCCAGCGGTGAAGGAACTACTGGAAGTTGAAAATTAAGGAGAGGTTCCGGAGGTATTGTTGAATAATCTTAAAAAATGGGCTTCCGCCAAAAGGAAAATTCTTTTGGCGGAAGCCTTAAATTTATAAAGTGTATGTAAACCGAGAACGACATGACATTGCTACTGCATACTTGGAATATTACCCTAAAGGAGCGCCTACTTCTCCGCTCATCCTTCCCCACATCCTTCATAATTTCACCAATCACCGTCAATGTGTTATCTTAGTATCAAATTGCACCCTAGTACTCATTCCCGCTTAATTTTCAGTGCATAAGATGGCTCCTGATAAAAGGGAAATACATGGGTCGCGGCAGGTGAAAATACTGATATTGTAAACAAAATATTAGTGAAGTTAATTTGGTCAATTATAAATTAAGTGAAACAAGACTTCTTAATTAAATCAATTTATGAAAAGTGCTACAGTATTTCTATCGGTGATTGCCTTTATCGTACTTATTTTGGGATGCGTCCCAAAAGAAAATAACACCTTGGAAGAAAGCTCGTCTGTAATTGAGTTTAAGGAGAAGCATCGCCCTCAGTTTCATTTTACTCCTGAGGCAAATTGGATGAATGATCCAAATGGCATGTTTTATTATCAAGGGAAGTACCATTTATTTTATCAATATTATCCAGATAGTACCGTGTGGGGGCCAATGCACTGGGGGCATGCAGAATCATCAGATTTGGTACATTGGCAGCACCTTCCCGTTGCATTGTATCCTGATACTATAGGTTGCATCTTTTCTGGTGGAGCCATTGTTGATAATCATAACACTTCTGGTTTAGGTAGTGCAAAGAGCCCTCCGATAATCGCTACATTTACTCATCATGACTTTAAAGGAGAAAAAGCCAAAACGAATGATTTCCAAAAGCAAAGTTTGGCCTATAGTCTTGACGGTGGTTACAAATGGGAGAAATATGAAGAAAATCCTGTTATTTCTAATGTAGATAAAATAAAGGATTTTAGAGACCCTAAAGTTGTCTGGCATGAAGATTCCAAATGTTGGATTTTGGCTTTGGCAGCATATGACAAAGTGAAGTTCTACTCTTCACCAAATCTGATTGATTGGACGTTTATCTCCGATTTTGGGATTGAGGAAGATCATCGTTTATGGGAATGCCCTGATTTATTTCCTATCCAAGTTGAGGGCACTGATGAAAAAAAATGGGTATTATTAGTTAGTATACAAAAGGATGCGCCAAATGGTGGAACAGCTACATCTTATTTTATTGGTGACTTTGATGGCAAAAATTTTATAAGTAATGTCAATAGTCAAAAATGGCTAGATTGGGGGACAGATAATTATGCTTTTGTAACATGGAATAATCTGCCAGCAAATAACAATCAAGTTAAGGGAATCGGATGGATGTCTAACTGGCAATATGCTCAAACTGTTCCTACCGAGAAATGGAGAAGCGCCATGACTCTACCTAGAGATCTTATATTATCTGAAACATCATCAGGTTATATTTTGAAGAGCCAACCCGTGAAGGAGCTCCAAAATTTAAGAACGGATTCTGTCATAATTAATCAGTTAGAAATCTCTAATGAACGCCTCCTAAAAGAGTTTCAAAAGGTAACACAAGCTGAGATGGTAGTTAATGTAGATCTAAGAAAAACTGATTCTGATTCGTTTGGAATAAAACTTTCTAATGATCTTGGAGAAAATCTTGTAATAGAATTCGATAAAACAACAAATCAGATGTCCGTAGATCGAACCAATTCTAATGTGGCTAAATTTTCAGAGGAATTTTATGGTAAGGTACACCGTGCTCCCGTTGATCTTTCAACAGAGACACTAGAATTACAGATTTTTATTGATGTAGCTTCAGTAGAAATATTTGTAAATGAAGGTGAATTGTGTTTCACAGGAATATTTTTTCCAACTAAGGATTTCGAATCAATTTCTTTATTTTCTAAAAACGGAAAGTGCAATATATCAGAATCTAAATTTTACTCCCTTAATAGCATTTGGAATACGGAGCATAAGACAATATAAGTGCTCTCCTTGTCCATTATGCATGGCTTTAACATAAATCAGGGAAGAAATGCAAAATGAACGAAATTTTAAGAGGATAAAATTATTTGCCGAAATACATTTACTTTGGCTTGTGCTTGTGGTATCAGTCAATCGACAATCAATAAGAAGGGCAACCCCTAACAAACAGGCTGAAGACTTGTCCCTATCATAAGCTGAACTTAGATAAAACACAAAATTTCAAATAGATGACACTAAAATTGAATATAATTATATTTTTCAGTGCATTGGTATTTTTGGCATCTTGTAATGGGCAGGCCATCAAGCAACAAAGTACAACGGGCAATATTGTTAATGGTGATATAGTAACAGAACTTGGAAATAATATCATGGTTATTTATCAAGATAAAAATAATATTTATTGGTTCGGAAGTTGGGAGACAGGTGTATATAGATTTGACGGCAATACATTAATTAATTTCACTACGAAGCATGGTTTGCCATACAATAGAATTGACGAAATACAAGAAGATGAAGCTGGTAACCTGTATTTTACAAGTTGTCACCCAAGTAGTACGGTAACTAAGTTTGACGGAAAAATATTTACAACTTTATCGGCAATATCCAGCGATGATTGGCAAGTAAAACCAACTGATATGTGGTTTAGGCATTCTTTTGATAATGAGCAGAAAATATATAGGTATGATGCTGGTACTTTATATGAATTGGAATTGCCCAAACCAGCAAACTTATCTAATCCTTTTGGAATCTATAGCGTCTATAAAGACAGGAAGGGAAATATTTGGTTTGGAACAAATCCTGTTGGAGTCTGTCGATACGATGGAAAATCATTTGAATGGATTACAGAAGAGGATGTAACAGAATTTCGCAACGAAGGTGCAAACGGAGTGCGTTCAATTACGGAAGATAGAAATGGAGACTTTTGGTTCAATACTGAATATCGATATAGTGTTTATGACAGTACAACCTTAAAAAGCAATAAATTTTATACGAGGCACGAGAGTATTGGTGGTTTGGATATGAAAGAGAACAGCAATTTGGACGAGTATCTATCAACGTTAAGAGATAACAATGATAATTTATGGTTTGTAACCTATCGTGATGGTGTGTGGAAATATGACGGGGTGGCAATAACGCACTATCCCGTCCAAGATAAATCAAAAGACATCACAATATTCAGCATTTATAAAGACAACAATGGCGATCTGTGGCTTGGAACACATGAAAACGGGGCATATAAATTCAATGGTGTAACATTTGAAAAATTTGTAAAATGACGAAAGCTAGAACTAATACTATTTAAATCGATCGTTTGTTTCATAAGTTATAGGCATTCTACTTCTCTGGCCATCACATACTTCAAAATTTCAGCAATCACCATCAATGTGTTATCTTAGTTTCAAATTGCACTCAAGCGGTAACCAGAGCTTAATTTTCAGTACATAAGGCGGCAGTTGGTAAAAGCAATATGTGGACATCGGCAGGTGGAGGTGATGATATATTGATGTTATCCCTTCATTGACAAGTAAAAAAATGAAATAGAACAAAAAATAATGTTTAGAAAATGAAAAATTAAGCTTTCTAAAATAAGGTCTCTAATAAATATTAGTCAATGAAATTTAGAAATATACTCGTGCTGTTCATCATTCTCTTTTCAAGTTGTAATTCTACGGGAATTGAAAATTTGAATTCGTCAATAATTAAGTACGAAAATTTGCCAAATGAAGTAAAACAAGTCATGTTCGAAAGCGACTATATTGAAAAAGATGGAAACATAACCTTGAAACTTTTTACAGAACTTAATGAAACTTCGAAGTACGAATACATCAGCAAACAGCACTGGTTAATGTCTTGGGTTAATGAAGGTGAAATAGTAAGAAATTCGGACAAAAATAGATTCAAATTAGACTTCAATTCGGAACACAGATCGAAATATGTAATACAGAATGATTACCTATACGTACCAAGACATTACAACATTTATATGAAAGATAGTTTAACATATTCTTTCTCAAGATTCGAGTTAGATTAAAATATAGACCCAGATACAACCAAAAGGAATTCCTTATAAAACAGGCCCCCCTCCAGCTTAGTCCAACTGAAATGGATGAATCGTCTGGTACATATCGCTTCATGGATTAATTTTGGGTGACGATTTATACATTCCTTTGAGTTCGAGCATGCAATAGAAAAAGAAATAGTAACCTACCATATCTACATGCTTTCAGACCGAACCAAACATAACTAGAAACAACAGAAGAGTAAATCGAAAGCCAGATTACTACTGAAGACTTAGACAGCAAATAATCGAACACCAATTTGGGGCCTTAAAAAGACAGCGAGGATTTACTCACACACTCCTAAAAGGTAAAGAAAAAGTTCTTGGAGAAGTTAGCTTAGCATTTATAGCTTATAATCTTGGAAGAGCTATGTCCATACTTGGTGTAAAAGGCCTAATTGAACAAA